>CAIYAN010000397.1 GCA_903924185.1 uncultured Opitutia bacterium
CCTCCTTTGAAAGCGTCGACGAGGCCGCGCTCGTGGGCCCGCGTGAAGCCGACGGCAGCCTTCCGAAAGTCGCCTTCCTGAAGCCGAAGGATGCCAAACTAGCCAGCGAAGCCGGGTATACGGCCACCGCTGGCAAAAAGCCCGCGAGCAAGTGAGCACCCCAAACTCGCCAGCACCCGCCGGCTCGCTCCGCTGGGTTTACGTTGCGATGGGCTTCAACCTCGTCGCTTGGGGCATGTCCTGGGTCAACGTCCGTGCCATCGTCCATGAAGTCGGTGCCGGCGAGCTCGGCGCCCTACGCTACCTCATCGCTTCCACAGTGATGCTGATGGTGTGGTTTTTCCGTGGCCGGCCATTGCCCGCTTTATGCGATGTGCCGCAAATCGCTTTGCTCGGTTTATTCGCATTCACGCTCTACAACCTTGGCATCAACTTCGGCGAACGCACCGTCGACGCCGGCACCGGCTCGATGCTCATCTCCTGCGTACCGATTCTGGTCGTGCTCTTCGGCGTTATCACCGGCCGCGAACAGGTCACACCCTTCGCCTGGCTCGGTATCTTCATCTCCATGCTCGGCGTGGCTTTTACCTCGGGAGCCTTCGACCACGGCCTCACCCTTAACCAAGGGACAGTGTTCATCTTTGGTTCGGCCATCTGCGCCGCCATCCAGACACTGATGAGTAAGGCGCTGACCAAGCGCTACTCTGCGATCGATGTCACGACTTGGGCCATCTGGATTGGGACACTCGGACTATTACCTTTCTCGAACGACCTTTCGGGGGCCGTCGCCCGCCTCACCCCGTCCACATGGGGACACCTCATTTTCCTAGGGGTCGTCCCAGCTGCCCTCTGCTACACCCTCTGGGCCTTCGTCCTGCAGCGGCTACCGATGACCGTGGCCATGGGTTCCGTCTACGTGATCCCGCTCTTTTCGGTCCTGTTCAGCTGGGCCATCTTGGCTGAAAAGCCCGCCGCGACCGCCCTCACTGGCGGGCTACTCACCTTGGTGGGTGTAGCGATTGTGCAGACGTTGGGTGCGCCCAAGCCGGCGGCTAAGCAGGCTTAGTTACCGCGATACCCCCAAACCTCGTTGAAGAAGCCGGCGTCGACGATGTTGCCAGGCTTCTGTGCATTCGGCGGCATGCTCAGATCCACCACCGCCCAATCGGGTAGCTTCGGCACCTGACGAGCATTATTAAGGTAATCGTATTCGCGGTAAGTGAAGCAGCTATTGATGACGACGTACTTCTGCGGGTTAAGCGGGTTAGGGTAGACGAGGATCGGCGCATGATCAGCGGCGGTATAGGTCTTGCCGTTGACGACGAGCTTATCGGCAGTCCACTGGATCGGCAGCTTAGCGACGACGCGGGCGAGCAACGCGTTACTCTGTGGGTCGCCCCACAGGACGAGGTTATTCGCGGCGATGTCTTCATCCTTCACGTCCTTGTCGAGTTTGACGGGGGCGAAACCGCGGAACTGACGGCGCCACTCCCACGAGGCACGCTCCATCTCAGACTTAGCCCAAGCACCGGCTTTCTCGTTCAGGGCCTTACCCGAGGGCGACACGAAGAGGAACGCATCCATGAAGGCATCGTCAATCGGGCCCGAGAGGCCATGTTTCTTGACCAAGCCACCTTCCGGCAGGGCATTCACCAGCGTCCAGCGGCCCTTACTGTGGGTCAGCGTAGCCTTCCAGGAGCGATCCGAAGCGGGGCGCGGCCCTTCGACATCTTGGCCATCGATATGAATCACGACCTTCTCGCGCACATCAAAAGGGGCTTGGCCAGAGGCCATATCGAGGGTCAGGGCAGCGACATTATTAGTCTTCACCGTGACGGCCTGCTCCTTGCTCGCGATCTCCGCGATGACGCGGGCGGCCTCCCAGTGAGTCTCCATTCGATCCACCTGCACCCAGTGCATACGGTTGTAGCGGAGGAAATAAGTCACGAAGCTAACCTCCGTCGGCATGGCATTGCGCCCGTTCACGGCGATCAGGTTCAAGCGGCGCTCGATCTCAATGAAAGAGTCTGGGTGGATTTTGTGGGCCGTCTGCGGTCCGATGATATGGACGAGGTCGATGTTCTCGGCCAAGAGGTACTTGGCCATGATGTCTGCCGCCTGCTTCTGTTTATCAATCTCGCCGCTGTAGGCAACGGTCGGCGCGTTGGCGAAGTTGGCGGCGACGTCGGTGGCGTTATACCAAGACCACAGGGTCTGCTGATAGGCTGGAATCTTGGAGACATCCTCGGACTGAAAAACGTTTAGGAACTGCGGGGTCTCGGAGAAGCCGGCGCCAGGGTTAATGGCGCACCAGCGGTCGGTGTAATGGGCGCCGAACTGCCAGACGGCGGCGCCGCCCATACTGAAGCCGCGGATGAAGAGGCGGTCATCGTCGATGGCGTAGGACTTACGGGCGTGCTCATACGCTTCCCAGAGGTCGATTTCACCGGCGAACTTGTTGGCGCAACAATAGCGGCCATAGGGATGCAGGACGAAACGGTTAGTCGCGGGAATCTGGCCGACGCTCTTGCGGCGGTCCTGGAGGAAACTCAACTCACTCAAGGTCTCGCCACGGCCATGGCACCAGAAGTCGAGGCGCAGCGGCGCGCCGACATAGGACTCCGGCACGACCATGCCGTAAGGCTGAATCGAACCGTCAATGCGCGAGCGGTAGGCACGGACGACGGGGCCTTTCTGCGTGGTCCACGGAGCTTCCCCTTTAGCGAAGGCGGCGGCGCGGGTCTTACCTTCGGCGATGAGTTCATGGGCCGTCTTAAATTCCGTATTCTTGAAAAACTCGTTATAACGGACCGCCCAATCGACGGCCTTGTGGAAGATCTCGACGTCGGGCAAGAGCTCGGCCAAACGCGAGTTCTTCGCCTGGGCCTTAGCCGCGTTATCGATGGCCACGCGCAGTTCAATGACGCCCTGCTGGATGGCCTTCTTGTCGGCCTCCGGCACGGGGACGCCGGACGGCGGGATCGGGCGAACGGCCTCGGCCACATTATCCTTGGGCCCATCGGCGAA
>CAIYAN010000398.1 GCA_903924185.1 uncultured Opitutia bacterium
CGCCCCCGTCAATAAGCAGACCGTGTGCTGCAAAGCTGAGATTCGTCGCGACGGCAAAGTCCTCACGCTCACCGGCGAAGGTAACGGCCCGATCAGTGCCCTCGTGCATGCCCTCGAATCCATGGGCTGGGCGAACTTCTCCCTAAAGGACTACCGCTCGCATGCCTTGACCGCTGGCTCGGAGTCTTCCGCCGCCGCCTACGTCTCGTTGCAGTCCAAGGACGGCCGCACTGTCTGGGGTTGCGGCGTCGATGCGAACATCGAACTCGCGGGCCTCAAGGCCCTTGTCAGCGCAGCAAATCGCCTGGGCTGAAGCCCTGCCAGAGTAGATGGCTGAGTCGATGGCTGTATCGAGGACGGAGTCGGTTTAAAGCCATGTCCCTTTCGCGACTTGACGACCGGATAAAAACATTCAAACTATTGAATATGTTTAATGCGACCACGCTTGATCCAAAAGTCCTCCGCCACTGCGCCGCGGCCTTGCGCACCCTTTCCCACCCGGAACGACTCCGCATCGTCGAGGCCCTGGAGGCTGGACCGCTCGAGGTCTCTGAGCTCACCTCCAAACTGAAGCGCCCGCAGGCGACCGTCAGCCAGCACCTGATGCGCCTCCGGGCCCACGGACTGGTCGCCGCCGATCGTACCGGCCGCATTGCCCGCTACCGCATCGCTCATACCGGTTGCCTCACGATCCTCGGCTGCATCCGTTCTCATTTCGCCAAATAATATTATGACCCACTCTCCCAAGATTCTCATCGTCGGTGGCGTCGCAGGTGGCGCCTCCGCCGCCACCCGCGCCCGCCGCATGAACGAGCAGGCCCGCATCATCATGCTCGAGAAGGACGCCTATGTGTCATTCGCGAACTGCGGACTCCCCTACCACCTCGGGGGCGTCATCCAAGATCGGGCCAAGCTCCTGGTGGCCAAGCCAGAGATGTTTAAGAAACGCTTCAACATCGAGGTACGGGTCCGCCATGAAGCCCTCGCCATCGACCGTACGAGTAAGACGGTGCGGATCCGCGACCATCAGGCCGGCACGGAGTACACGGAGTCCTATGACAAACTTATCCTCGCGCCCGGCGCCGCCCCACTCCTCCCCGATGTCCCCGGCGTGCGCGCCACTGGCGTCCATACGCTGCGCAATATCGAAGATATGGACCGAATCCTCTCTCAGCTACCGTCTGTCCAGAAGGTCGCGGTGGTCGGGGCCGGCTTCATCGGACTGGAAGTCGCCGAACAACTCAAGGAACGCGGCCTAGCGGTGACCCTCATCGAACGCGGCGGGCAAGTCCTTCCGCCGCTCGACGGGGAGATGGCCGAGCCGCTTCGCCGTGAACTGCTCCGCCACGGTGTGGAACTCATCTCGGGGACCGGCTTCACCGCAATCCGTGAAACCAACGGCAAGGCTAGCGGAGTCGTCCTCGAGGATGGCCGCGTGGTCGAGGCGGACCTCGTCATCTTGGGACTCGGCGTGCGTCCCTACAACCAATTGGCGGTCAACGCCGGCCTCGTGGTAGGCCCGACCGGCGGCATCCTTACCGATGAATACCAACGGACGGCTGACTTGGATATCTATGCCGTCGGTGATGCAGCGGAATACCGGCTCGGAACGACGGGCCTTCGTGGTCGAGTGCCGCTCGCTGGTATCGCCAATCGCACGGGGCGCTTGGTGGGCGAGCACGCCGCCACGGGCCAGTCGGCGACGGCTCCGGCCGCTTGGGGCACCGCGATCATCAAGGTCTTCGGACTCGGCGCTGGGATCGCGGGAGACTCGCTGAAGTCCGCACTCAAGCGTGGGGTCGAAGCGCGCGCGGTGCACATCACCGCCAATCACCACGCCGGCTACTACCCAGGCGCTAAGTCCTTCACACTCAAACTCGTCTACGAAGCGGGCACGGGCCGGATTCTCGGGGCGCAAGCCGTCGGGGCCGCGGGCATCGACAAGCGACTCGATGTGGTGGCGTCATTCCTGCACTTCGGCGGCACCGTCCGCGATCTCGCCCAGGTCGACCTCGCCTACGCCCCGCCCTTCGGCTCCGCCAAGGATGCGCTCCACATGGCGGCCTTCGCCGCGATCAACGACCTCGAAGGCTCCGCCCCGTTACTCGCACCCGACGTCGACCTATCTGGCTATCAAGTCGTCGACCTGCGCGACGCCGAAGAATGCGCCGAACTCAAGCTAATCGGTGCCGAGCATGCACTTAACATCCCACTAAACAATCTCCGCGAGCGCCTCGGAGAACTCGATAAGTCCAAGCCCACCGCCGTCGCTTGCCACAGCGGACTCCGCGCGCACATCGGGACGCGTATCCTGCGTCAACATGGGTTCGATGCCCACAACATCTCGGGAGCAACCTACGTCCGGGACCTTGCCTTGAATCGAAACTTCACGGCCGCCGCCGCGGCCACTTGCGGTGCGACCAAGCCATGCGGGGCGCCCGCCATCGCGACCGATCGCCATGACGAGTTGCACCCGCTCAACGTGATGGCCGAAGCCAGCACAGGAGCCTTGCTGCTCGATGTTCGTTCGCCGGCGGAATTCCGCTCGGGACGGGTCCAAGGGGCCGTGAACCTGCCCTTGGAAAGCGTCAACGCGACGACCGTGCACGCCCTCCTCCAAGGCCGTGAACAAGCCACCGTCTTGCTGCTTTGCGCCTCCGGTGGTCGCGCGCGGACCGCGGCGCAGCGTCTGGCCGCAAGCGGCCTTAAGACCTTCGTCGTCCAAGGCGGCACGAATTCCTGCGCACAGGCCGGACTCCCCATGGATAAGGACGCCGGAGGCATGATCTCGGTGGAACGTCAGGTCCGCATCGCCGCAGGCTCACTGGTTGCGACCGGCGTGGTCCTCGGCACTTGGGTTCACCCCGGCTTCTATGGCCTCAGCGGCTTCATCGGCGCAGGCTTGGTCTTCGCTGGAGTCACCGACTGGTGCGGTATGGGACTCCTCCTCGCCCGCGCTCCTTGGAATAAGTGATGTAGATAGGGGATTGGGGATAGGAGGGTTAGGGGTTGGGCAATTAAATCTATCCCCAATCCCCTACCCCTCCTATCCCCCATCACCTACCCTCTTCTTCCACCTACTTCGCCTTGCCCAGCTCTTCGCCGCGCGCTTTGGCCGCCAGGAGGGCGGAAGCGACGACCTGACGGAAGTTGGCGGCGCCTAAGGCGTCGAGTCCGGCCTTGGTCGTGCCACCAGGCGAGGTGACTTGGTTACGCAGGTTATCCGGCGTC
>CAIYAN010000399.1 GCA_903924185.1 uncultured Opitutia bacterium
AACCGCACGGAAGGTCAGCGGAAGTTCGAAGAGCTTGCGTGCAAAGTCTGCGTCGAAGGCGCGGACGCCACCAGGGGCATAGATGGCCTGTAACACCTTGGCCAAGGCGGGGGCTTGCTCGCCAGACAGCAAGACCAGGTTCCCGCTGCGAGCCCAGAGCAGGAACTTTACGGTACGCTCAACGTGCAGCAGGTTGTCCGCGTCGTTCGTCGAACTGGCTGGCAGGAGCATAGTCCGGAAGACCGAGGCCGTGCCATCGGGTCGCGATAGACCAATCGCCAGAACCGAGCTCCCCGGTGTATGCTGGCAAAGTTTAAGGAATTCCTTGGTCCAAAGCGAAGCGGGGACAAAGCCCGGATCGATTGAAGAGGTATAACGGGGAGAGACTTTCATCCTAAACAGTCGGCTTAGAGTAAAGCGTTGGCTTCGGGGTCTAGATGAAACGTGCAGCGCGCATGGTTTTGGAGCCAGCTGGCCGGGCAGTCCGCCGAAGGCTGAGTCTGCAGGGTCTTGCGGATAATCTCCGCCTTACCCGTCCCAAAGGCGAGTAACTCGACTTGACGGCAGTCCATGATGGTCGCCACGCCCATGGTGAGAGCGCCGTGCGGTACGAGGCTTAGCTCGCCGAAGAAGACGGAATTATCGCGACGGGTGACCTCATCGAGGTGCACTCGCCGCGTACGCGAACTGAGGGCCGAAGGTGGTTCGTTAAAGCCGATATGGCCCGTGCGGCCAATTCCCAAGACCTGTAGGTCTATCCCGCCAGCTGAAACGATGGCGGCTTCGTAGTCAGCGCAGGTGCGGGCAGCATCCGCACTGATACCGGCCGGGACGTGCGTATTTTCGCGACGGATATCGATGAAGCGAAAGAGGTTCTGCTCCATGAAATAACGATAGGACTGCGGATGGTCGCCAGAGAGGCCTTCATACTCGTCGAGATTAAAGCTAACGACGTTACGGAAACTCAGCCCTTCTTCGCGATGCAGGCGGACTAATTCCGCATACAGGGGGAGGGGCGTTGAGCCAGTGGCTAGACCCAAGACCGCAGCCTGGCTAGCCTTGGCCTTAGCAGTAATGAGGTCGCGGATGGTGGCCGCGACAGCCTTGGCAGCGGTTGCCTTGTCAGCATGGACGATGACCTTAGGCATCAACCGAGAGAAGCTAGCATGCGCACGAGTTCATCGCGCTTAGCCTGGGCTTCGGTGAGTTGCTTCCGGGCACCTTCCAGAATCTGGGGAGGAGCCTTCGAGACGAACGTTTCGTTGGAGAGTTTGGCTTCGCCAGCGGCCACCGCTTTTTCGATCTTCTCGATTTCCTTAGCCAGACGTACCTTCTCGGCGCCGACATCTAAGTTATCGCCGACTTCCAATAAGACCACACCCACCGGGGTGACCGTGCCGGGGCGACCGCCAGCGTCGGTGCCGTAGTTCAATTCAGCGAGACCCGCCAAGCGACTAACCTTATCGCGGTTATGCTCAAGCAAAGCCTGGGCCGAGGCGTCTTTCGCGATGACCGTGATGACGCTATCGCGTTTGTTGGCTTGGTTGGCCTGAGATTTCATCGCGCGAACAGCAGCGACAAACTCACGGAGCAGGCCGACATCGGCAACCTTGGAGGTCATCATCTTCACCCCATGCTCGCGGAGGACACGCAGAAAGTCGCCGCCCGTACCGGTACCATGGTCCTGAATGAAATCCTTTTCGGTACCGTAACCCAGCAGGTGCCAGAGCTCTTCGGTGATGAACGGGGCAATCGGGTGCAGCATCAATAGGAACTGACGGAGCACGAGATCCTGAACGGCCAAACAAGTGTCGCGCAAGGCCGGGTCGGCCAAGCGGGCCTTCGAGGCCTCGACATACCAGTCGCAGAAGTCCCCCCAGAAGAAGGTATATAGTCCCTGCGAATAAGCGGTAAACTCATGCTCCTCGAGGCGTTGGCTCGTGGCGTCGGTGAGTTCAGCCAAGCCATGGAGGATGGCGAAATCATCATCGTCCAGTTGCGCAGGTTTCAACCGCGCGGCGATGGCGGGCAGGGCGCTGTTATCAAACATCGGGCCCGACATCTGTCGGAAGCGCGCAGCGTTCCAGAGTTTGTTACAGAAGTTTCGCCCCTGGGAGACACGATCTTCGTCGAAGAGGATATCCTGTCCCTTAGGGGCGATCGTCAGTAAGCCGAAGCGCAGGCCGTCGGCACCGAACTTGGCGATGAGGTCGAGCGGCTCGGGGGAGTTACCCAAGGACTTCGACATCTTGCGGCCCTGCTTGTCGCGGATGATGCCGTTAAAGTAGACGCGCTTGAAGGGAATACGCTGACGGATTTCGTCGTCCGTCAGGGTCTTCTTCTCGGGGCCGTGCAACTCAAGACCAGCGATGATCATGCGGGCGACCCATAGGAAGATGATATCGGGCCCGGTAGCGATCGCACCGGTGGGGTACCAATGTTGGAGTTCTGGGGTCGTCTCACCGGGCTTGCGCCAGCCAATGGTCGCAAGGCACCAGAGCCAAGAGGAGGCCCAGGTATCGAGGACATCCGGATCCTGTTCCCAGTTCTGCGGGTCGGCTGGCGGGGTGAGGGAGACGTGACGATTGGCGGCCTCATTACGGTCGGCACCCTTACGGTACCACACGGGGATGCGATGGCCCCACCAGAGCTGACGGCTGACGCACCAGTCCTGGATGTTTTCGAGCCAGTGGAGGTAAGTCTTGGTCCAGCGTTCGGGGTGGAACTTGATGATACCCGTGGTGACGGCGCGCTTGGCTTCTTCAATCTTGGGGTAGTGGATGAACCACTGTTCGCTGAGGCGAGGTTC
>CAIYAN010000400.1 GCA_903924185.1 uncultured Opitutia bacterium
CCCGACTGGGAAGGCTGGTTCAGCCAATCAACCGACGGCGGGCTAACCTGGTCCAGCGCCCGCCGCTTACCGGCTGGCTTCCTCGGTCCCATCCGCTGCCACGCGCTGGCTCGCCCCGATGGCTCGATACTCTTCGGCAGCAGCACCGAAGCCGCGACTGGGACGAAGCCTTGGCGCGTTCACTTCGAACGCTGCACCCAGCCAGGAGACTGGTCCGCGGTCGCTCACTGGAGTCGAAGTACCCCAGCCGATGACTCCCCGCCCCTCAACGCGATCCAACCCGCACTCGTCGACCACGGAGCGGGTCGACTCGTGGCCTATGCCCGTACCCGCGAAGGGGTCGTGGCCCGCACTGAATCTTCCGACGACGGGCGGTCGTGGTCGCCGCTCCGCCCTGCGCAACCCCGCCAAGCTAATCCCAACTCCGGCCTCGACGCGCTCCTACTCCCCGCCGGCCAAACGATCCTCGTCCTCAACCCCGGCCCGAATCGTCTTCAGCTCGACGCCGTCCTGCTCGCCGCCGACGGCCAAGGTTGGACTTCCCTGCTTCGCATCGATGAGGTCACCCAAGGCGAAGTGTCTTACCCGTCGGCCATCCTCGACTCGGAACAGGGCGTCCCCGTCCTCCGCGTTAGCTATACGCGTAATCGCCGCGAAATCATCCTGCGGACGTTCACACTGAGTGGCTTGGCCCAGTAGCGACGGCGACCTCGGGGTATCTCCGTGGCTCGATGAAAGGTTATCCAGAAATGGCTGCCGCTGCTCGGCGGCATACTTTTCTAGTGCTTTTCTTGGGTGAGAACTGGAAATTAGCCTATTAATGGGCGTTTTCTCTACCCCAAGCCGGCTTTGTCGTCTTCCCGCCCGACAAGGGTTGAAACCTCACCCGTGGCGTGGTGTTGTATGTATATTATGAACCTCCTCGTCCTCGCCCTGCTCGCCGCCGCGACTAACACGCAGCCTGCTAATAACAACGGCTCCACGACGAACACGTCCACGAACAAGAACTCGACCTCCAAGCCGAGCGCGAAGTCGAAGACGAGCAAGCCATCGACGCAGACCGATGTGGCAGGTAACGCGGTCCCAGCAGAGGATGGCGCCGCCGCGAAGGAGTCCGCGGGCAAGCCCAAGCAGAAGAAAGGCGAAGAAGCCCCAGCGGCACCGGACGCGGGTAGCCCTGCTTCCATCGTCGGCAACTCCATCGACGCCGCCACCCAGATTGCCAACGAAGCCACCAAGGCGGCGATGGAAGAAATCAAGCGCCTCCAGGGCCTCGGCGGCGATTCGGCCGCCCCCTCCCCAGGTACCGCTAAACTCGTCGAAGCCGGCGTGGCCGGCACGGCTGCCGCCGCGAAGGAAGTCGGCAAGGCCAAGAAGAAGCCGGCCCCTGAAGAAGCCACCACCGAAGCAGAGCCCGCAGCTAAGCCGGATAAAAAGAAGAAGCCGGCCACCACCGAAGAAGGCGCCAAGGACGGAAAGGTCTTCGGCGTTAAGGTCGAAGGGGCTCCCCAAAAGAAGTAAGCATTCGAGATGCCTCCCTAAAACCCCCGGAACGCCGGGGTTTTTCTTTGGGTAAGGCCACTGCAACCATTAGGGCTTAAAGGGGTTTTATGGGTACACTCCTATGCGCACCTCCCTCCTCGCCCTCCTCCTCGTCGCTGGCCTCGCCTTCGCGGCCGACGCTCCCGCCACAGCTCCCGCCGTCGATCCGACCGCACCAGCTCCTTCGGTCGACCCGACCAAGGCCACGCCTCCAGTAACCGCTCCAGCCACCGCCCCAGCGGAAACCGAAAAGAAAAAGAAGAAGGGTGAAAAGACGGAAAAGGGTGAAAAGAAGAAAAAGAAGAAGGGCGAAGAAGCAGCCCCCGCTCCCGCTGCACCCACAACCCCGGCCACTCCCGTGACCGACCCGGCTGCACCTGTCACGAAGTAATTCGTTCGCTGCATTCACCCAATGAACCCGGCCTCCGCAAGGAGCCCGGGTTTTTTGTGCCTACTCAAAAAAACAGCGCCGAATTTCTGTGATGTCGGGGCGGGCGGCTAATCGCTCCAAGATAACGCGCCAATCTTTCTGCTGCGTGTTACCGATACACAAGGCCTGCCCCTCGCGGCGACCAATGCGGCCGCGTGCGACCAGGGAAACCTTCACGCTAGGGTCGAGGCGTTTGATCTCCCCCAAAACCAACGGGTCCGCGGGAACACAGAATTCGTAATCAATCGAGACTAACCCGTCCGCCGGGCCGCTCAAGCCGTCCGCCCGAATACTATCCAAGGGAAAGCGTATCTTCGCCGAGGGTGGCACGGGCACGGTCGCACAAGCGACCAACCCAGCCGTGAGTAGGCAGAGCAGGATGCGGGTGAAACTCATCGCCGAATAATTAGTCGACCAAGATCTCGCGTGGGCTCGAACCGTTCTCCGGGCCGACGTAACCCTTGTCATGCAAGACATCCATGATACGCGCCGCCCGGTTGTAGCCCAACTTAAGGCGACGCTGCAGCATCGAGACCGAAGCCCGCCGGGACTCCTTAATAATGGCCCAGCTCTGCGCGACGAGTGGGTCTTCCCCTTCTTCGCCGCCCGCACCGCCGCCTTCGCCGTCCTCGGCAGCTTCTTGGATGGCTTCGACGACTTCTTGGGCGAACTCGGGCGGGCCATTCTTATCACGGAGATACTCAACGATCGCCGCGACTTCTTGCTCACCAACAAAGGCACCCTGCACGCGGTTCAGTGTAGCACTGCCTGGCGGGACGAAGAGCATGTCACCGCGACCAACCAGCGTCTCGGCGCCGCCGCGGTCCAAGATGGTGCGCGAGTCGATCTGCGAAGAGACCTTGAAACCAATACGCGTCGGGAGGTTAGCCTTGATCAGACCCGTAATGACGTCCGTCGAGGGACGCTGGGTCGCGAGAACCAGGTGGATACCCGCCGCCCGAGCGAGCTGGGCGATCCGAGCGACCGAGGTTTCAATGTCCTGCGCCGCCACCATCATCAAGTCGGCCATTTCGTCGATAATACAGACGATGTACGGGAGTTTCTCGTTCGGAATACGGATGCCGTCATCGATCACGGCCTCGGCGGCCTCGCTTACGGCGGCCTGCTCTTCAGGGCTGAGGGGGAGTTCCTCCTGCTTCGGTAGGCCGGCTTCCTTGGCGAGTTTGGAGTTAAAGCCCGTGATGTTCTTCACGCCACACTTAGCGAAGATCTTGTAGCGGCGCTGCATTTCTGCGATGAGCCACTTGAGCGCTGAGGGCACGCGCTTAGGGTCGGTCTCAACCGGGATGAGGAGGTGTGGGAGCTGATTAAAGATCTGTAGTTCGACGACCTTCGGGTCGACCATGATGAAACGAAGGTCCTGAGGGGTGCAGCGGTAGAGGAGCGAAACAATAATCGCGTTAATACAAACGGACTTACCCTGACCCGTCGCACCCGCGATGAGTGCGTGCGGCATCTTGGCGAGGTCCTGGATGACGGGCTTGTTCGTGACGCTATCCACGCCGAGTACGACCGGCAGCTCCATGACGGTCTCCGCCCAAGCCTTGGACTCGATGATTTCGCGGAGGAGGACGTCCTTCCGGTTACGGTTCGGAATCTCGATACCGACCGTGCCCTTGCCCGGCACGGGCGCGAGGATACGCACGGCTTCGGCTTCCAGATTCATCGCGATATTATTCGAGAGGTTAGCAATCTTCTCCACGCGCACACCGGGAGCAGGCTTGATCTCGTAACGCGTAATCGAAGGACCCTGCTGAATACCAACGTCGACGCCGTTAGTGGGGTCGACAGGGACGCACTCCACCTTGAACTGCCTGAGGGTCTCAATGAGATCCTGGGCGCGCTTGCGGAAGTCTTCCGCTGGGCCGTTAGTGCTAGCCTTGGGCTCGTTCAGGAGGTTGATCGGGGGGAAAAGGTATTCGCCACGCTTCTTAAGCTGCTGCGAGGCCTTGGCGCGCTCGATCTCCTCGGGCTTCACGATGAGGACCTTGCCGGAGCCGGCGGGCTCGAGTGGCTTAATGGGGGTGCGCGGCTTGGTCGTCGCGGCCTTAAGCTCATCCGCTTCTTCTTCAGAATCTTCCTCGTCCGCTTCCTCTTCAGGTTTTTCTTCCTTCAGCGGGGTGATGGTGACGTTCTCCGGCTGAATCGTGGCCGGGCCCTTGGCGGCGAGTTCCTCGCGCGGCGCCGGCTCAATGTCGGCATCATCATCCAGGGGAAGGTCTTCAATCTTCACCATGGGTCGGGCGGCCGCGGAGGGCATCGCGGTGACTTCGGCGCCCGCAATATCCTGCTGCTTACGGCGGAGTTCGGCCGCCTGCTGTTGCTTGCGTTGGCGTTCGCTGGCCTCGCGGGCGGCCGCGGCTTTGCGCTCGGCATTCCAACCCCCCACGCCATCGCGCATTTCCGTAATCCACGCGTTCAAAGTGGCCTTCGGGTCGTCCGCTAACGCACCGAGTAGGCAGAAGCCATAGGGGAAAACGAGAATCCAAGTGCCGTACTCGCCAAGGACCGGCTGGCAGAGCTTGAGATAGATGAAGCCACCGAGGACGCCGCCGGGGCCTTTCGGATCGAAGGTACCCGAAGCATCAGCGCCCAACCACAGGGTCAACATCGGTGCACCGAAAAGCACGCAGGCGGACATCAACGCGACCTTCGTCGGCCAGAGGGTATGCGCCCGATTGTTGAGCGCAAACCACGCCGCCGCATAAAGGAACGCCGGGACGAAGAAGGCGCCGTAGCCGAAGAGGTGGAAAAGCGCGAAGGCCGCCGTCGCCCCGAAGGCGCCGCAGTAATTCTGCGTCTCAGTAAGGTCGGTCGCGTTCTTAAACAGGCCAGAGAAAAAGCTCTCGTCCGTGACCAAGTGCGTGATGAACGCGATAACGAAGAAGGTCGCGACGAGACCGAGCACGACCGCAAGGATCGGGCGGCTTTCGCTGGCGGGCGTGGCCAGGGTGGCGGTGCGCTTACGGGCAGGGGCGGGCATGAAAAATTATTCGCTGAAGAGGTTGCCCTGCGACGTCACGTCGGTGTGGGGCGCCGTCGGGTCGGCGTGAATATGGCGCGGTGGACGAGTCACGCGGGCGGCGAGGGCACGGGTCCGCTCTTGGGCGAGGCGCTCGACCATGCCCGTCAGGGCGTGGCGAATCCACTTCGGGGTGAAGGCCGCCTGACCGTAGTCGCACGGGCCGTAGCCATGTACGCGACCCGCTTGCAGGAGGGCGTCGTTCTGCGCGAACTCCGCTTCATTCGTCGGCACGTAAACGGCAAAAGCCTTGCCCCCATTCTTGCGTAAAAGCGAGAAGACCGGGACATCGCTGGGGCCATCCGCGACGTAAATCATATTCTCGAAGGGCACGCGGCGGTCTTCGGCCTGCACGACGGAGTTCACGTCGATCTCCGGATTCTTGTTCGAGCCTTTATTAATCTCGAAGAGGAAGCGGGTCTTAATGGTGTTGTCGACCATCGCGGCGACTTGCGTAATCTCGGTCGGCAGCTCGAGCGCGAGTTCATCCTGCTTACTGAAGTGCGGCGGTAACGGATGCTCGAGGAATTCGCAGCCGTAGATGCCGTCGCAGTGCGCGGCGAGCGAAGTGCCGCGGATCATCTCGGCGAGGCCTGTGCTGATAACATAGTGCTCAAGGCTCACCTCGACGTTGTGCTTACGGCCGAGTTCGCGGACAAACTCCTTGAGCGCTGGGAAAAACTCGGGGAGGCCTGGGCAGAGCTCGATTTCACCGCCCAGCTCGCGGAGCTGGCGATTCGTGAGTCCCTTCATGGGGCCTGACTTCACATAGCTGAGCAGGTGGTTCAGGTAGACAGAGTCCTTGGAGGTGCGGATGCCTTTACGGGCATACAAGGCCGGCAACTGGTTGGTTTCCTTCCAGAATTGCTCTTCATCGACGCCAAAAGCGCGGAAGAGCGGGGTCTGCATGTACCC
>CAIYAN010000401.1 GCA_903924185.1 uncultured Opitutia bacterium
CCGGACGAACTCCTGGGCCTGGCGCTCTCGCCGCACTTCAACCACCGACATGCCGACGACGCCAGCATGACGGCCATGCTGTGGTTTGAGCAGTACCTCAAAGGCGCCCTCACCCTGCCCCGCTCGCCGAGCCTGAAGTGGGAACGCGCGGCGGACGGCACCGTCGCCTTTACCATCCAGGCCGATCAGAGCCGTCCGGTTAAGGAAGTTCGCCTCTATGCCTCCACCGATGCGCATACCCTGACCCGTTTCTGGCGGACGATTCCCGTGGTCGCGCAGGGGCAGGCTTGGCGCGGGACCGTGGCCGTGCGCGATGCGCAGGAGCCATTGTTCGCGTTTGCGAACGTCGTGTACGACACGCCGGAAGCCTATCGCCAGATCCCGACCACCCCAGGCGTTGGACGCAGCGACACCTTCATCGTCAGTTCACGTCCCTTGAACTTGACCGGCGCGCAGCTCGTCGGCGCCGGCGTGCGCGGGACGGCGAAGCCCGAGGCTATGATTGATGACGGCGAGCACGGTTGGCAGGACTGGTATCGCCTCCACTGGGGCAACCCCACGCTCTGGGTGGCGGCCACGCGTAAGATCAAGGACCCCCTTTGGCGCGGGCCGGCCGGGGCGAAGCTCACGTTTGAGATCAACCCAGCGAACGACACCATCGTGTACGTCACCCTCACCCGCAATGCGTGGGGTGCGTTTGGGTCGGGCAGTGGTGAGTACTATGCCGCCGTCCCGCTCAAGGCCAACGGTGGCTGGGTCTCGGTCTCGCTCGGCGTGGAGGATTTCCAACCTACGGACAACAAAGGCGCGCAGCCCTTGAAGGATTGGTCGACCCTGACCGACCTCGCGATTTCGGGTCACGCCACGATCGTGAAGGACGGCGTGAAGACTAGTCTGCCGAGTGTTGCGTGGAAGAATGCGGCCTCGACCCGCTTGCGCGCAGTGAAGTGGAGCGCGGGATCGAGGGAAGAGTCGGGGGCAGAGTCGAGGAAAGAGTCGGGGGTAGAGTCGGGGAAAGAGTCGAGGGAGGAGTCGGGGGCAGAGTCGGGGGCAGAGGAGTTGCGCTAACAGTGCAAAGGTGAAAATCGGCCTACGGCCTGTGTGAAGGTGCAAAGGTTGAATCAGAGTACAGAGTACGGAGTACAGATTACAGAGGAACCGGGGCATAAACAGGTAGGGGCGTGGCTTTGCCGCGCCCTTGTTATGTTTAGGAGGGCGAGGCGAAGCCTCGCCCCTACCCGCGGGCGGGGCCCGCGAATAAAGGCAGCTAGGTCAGCACGCAGTGCTGACCCTACCTCGTTATAGAACAACCCTGCCTCGAGGCAGGGGATTCCACCTGGGGTGCTTGGTTGCTTGAGGGGTGAGCTGAGGGCGGGAGAATGCAGAGAAGTCCGGCTGACTGGTCGTTGACTTTATTCCAAAAACGAATAAACATGGAATGGTCGAACGCTCCTTGGTTGGTGCATCCGCATCCTGGTTACCTCCGTGACCAGCGGTGGTATGCCAAAAAACATCCCAGGGAACTCGCTGCCGTCATGCGCAACCTCGAACGCTACCTTAACCTCCTCGCCCTCGCCCCAGACCCTCGTGCGTTGCAAGCGGGGTTCATCCATCCTGAAAAGCATGGGATGATCGCGTTGGATCAACGCGGTAGCGACGGCCACCTACAACCGACGCGTCTGTACTGCTTCGCGCAGGTACGGACGCAGCGCGTGCACCTCTTGGGCCTCGGAGACAAGTCAGGCCAAGCGGCGGACCTGGCCCGCCTCGCGCCCATCGCCCAAGCGCTCAATTCCTGAACCCATGGCTACACTCAAATCTCAGCGACGGTCCTCCCCTCCCCTGCGGCGGAAATTTTCATCGGTCGACCAGATGTTGCGCGGGACTGGCTATCGTCGGGTTGCGGCTGCGGTGAAGGCCCTCTCTGCCCAGACCCAGCTCGTAGACCAATTGATCTTGGCGCGCGTGGCCGCCGGACTCACCCAGGCGCAACTCGCGGCGCGCCTTAAGTGCAGTCAGAGCCGCATCTCAAAACTGGAAGACAGCCGGGACGTCGACCTGACGATCGGTGACATCCAGGACTACGCGGGGGCGGTGGGGTTGAAGCTGGGGGCGAGGCTGAGAACGGCGAGGAAGGGAGACAGTGCAAGCTGAAGAGTGCAAAGGTGCAAATCGGTCGATGGCCTGTGCAAAGGTGGAAAGGTGGGAAGGTGGGACCAGAGTACAGAGTACGGAGGGGTGGGAAGACCGTGCAAAGGTGCAAATCGGCCGGAGGCCGGTGGAAAAGTGGGGAGGTTGAATCAGATTTCAGAGTACGGAGTACAGATTACGGAGGAACCGGGGCATAAACAGGTAGGGGCGTGGCTTTGCCGCGCCCTTGTCATGATTAGGAGGGCGAGATAAATCTCGCCCCTACCCGCGGGCGGAGCCCGCGAGAGGCAGAGAGCGCCAACGGGGTCAGACACGTTCAGAATGCCGAACGAAGTCAGACCCCATGGCGCGCTAGGTTGGCACGCAGTGCCAACCCTACCTCGATACAGGTGGCCGGACGCCTCTCTGAATTATCTATCCGCTAAACACTAACCGCTATCCGCCTAGGTCAGCACGCAGTGCTGACCCTACCTCGAGCCGTTTACCAGGATACGCGGAGGCCGGTGGTGAAGCCCCAGCCAGCGTAGGCGCCGCCGTCGTTGGCGCTGTCGACCATCTTGGAGTGCTGTGCGCCGAGCTGGAACTTCAGCTTATGCCCGTAGAAGTAGCGGTTGAGGCCGAAGTAGTATTCCTCGAGCCGATCACCCTTACCGAAATTTAGCAGGCTTTCGTAGCGGGCGAAGTTCACGCCATTGTTGTTAGTGGACGTCACGCGGGTGTAGCGGGCGACCGCCTGCCAATCCTTATTGAAGGAGTAGGTCGTCTGGAGCTGCAGGCCCTTTAAGTGAGGCAGGGATGGGGTGCTCGGGGCAGCGCGTGGGGCGAAGATGACCGGCGTGGCTTGGCCGTCGGTCAGACCGATTTCACCATCGAAGGTCCAGGCGCCTTGGGTGTTTTGGGAGATGAGCGAGAAGCCTTGCTTGAAGTTACGACTGAATGCCTTCGGCGTGCCGATTACATTCTGAGCATCGTTGGTCTGGTGGAAGTAATCGAGACGCAGGGAGGATTTAGCGAAACCTGAAATCGCGGTGATATCGCGCGAGACGCTGGCGTAGCTGATGAGGCCACCATTGAAAGCGCCGAAATCGCGGTCAGCGGCGCCGG
>CAIYAN010000402.1 GCA_903924185.1 uncultured Opitutia bacterium
CCTAGAACGTTGCCTCATTCGCCACTCTCATGCCAAGGGTGCGACACCGCCCGACTTATTCGACGAATGCGAAGTGACGTTGGAACGAGCCAAGGACGGGGGCACGCGGTTCGCTCGCGACTACCGACTACTCACCCGCCGCACGGGCATTGCCCGTAGCCATCGGACGTTGGAGCGGGCCTGCCGTTTCGCGTCGATGATCCGCCGTAATCCGCCGCCACCGGAGTCAGCCCAAGTCTGCTACCGCATCGCCCACGAAACTTTCGCTGCGATGGCCGAACGGCCGCGCGCAGACTGCGCCTACTTCAAAGGCCTGTGGTTGATGATTAAGGACGGCGGTTGGCCCGTGTCCGAACAGTGGCTCGCCCACCTTGGTGGCCGTCGGGAAGCCGCAGCCGCCATCCTCACGCAACCGCTCGATGCCCAAACGACCGATGAAGAAACGGTCGCCAAGCTGGCCACAGACTTAGAGCACTGGGCGGCGGGTGAAATTCATTTCGTCCTGCCCTGATGCGCATTGATGTCAAAGCCCGGCGCATCGAAGTGAGTGCGCAGGAGTTCGCTACCTTCCGACCGGGTCCTGGCGCCGGCGCTGGCGGTTCGCCGTGGCGCGCTGAGGCGGGCCGGCAATGGCATGAGACGATGCGCAAGCAGGCCGAAGCGGAAGGGGCGGACTGGACCTTCGAACAGCCCATCACCTGCGAGATTGTCGTGCTCGGCTGGACAGTCGTCATCACCGGGCGGACAGACCAGTGGCGCGAAGCAGGGGGCAAAATTCATATCCGTGAAATCAAGACGGTCTCGGTCTCGCTCCCTCGCCGACCGGAATTCCTCCACGGACGGTACCCACACCACTTTCTACAACTCGGCGTCTACTGCCATGCGGCCCGCCTCCGCCCTGGCGCCGGCGAGATTATCGGGGAACTGGTCTTCGTTGACCCGACCGATGGCTCCAAACAGACGATGGCTTTGCCGGATACGGCCGAGGCCGACCTCCTGCAACAGGCCGAAACGCTTGCGGCCCATGCCGAGAACCGCCGCGCCAGCCACGCCCGGCTACTCAATCTACCCGACCGTATTCCCTTCAAGGAGCCCCGCCCAGAATGGCTCCAGGCTTGTGCGGACCTCGACCAAGCAACGATGGAGTCGCCCATTCGCCTAATGGTCGCTCCCACGGGTTTCGGGAAAACCTCCGCCGCTTTACGCCACGGGCTTTCCCTCCTCCGCAGCGGACGGGCGGGCCGCCTACTCTACCTCACGGGCAAAGGGACTGGGCAAATCCAGGTCCTCGCGGAACTCCGCCGCTTAGCCAAGCCCGGCGAACTCCGCGCGCTGGTGCTCCGACCGCGTTCTGAACACGAGATCGATGGACTCTCCGACGACCCCGAAGAGATCCGCCGCAACTGGGCCCGCGCGGCCATCGACCCGCAAGCACTCCTCGCTGACGGCGCCGAGCTCCGCCGCATCCGTGAACTCGGCCGCATCGCCGGCGTCCCGCCATGGGACATCACCAAAGCGATGCTCGGACATGCAGAGGTGGTAATCTGCGACTACAACTACGTCTTCTCCCCGCGTAACCGTTCAGCCCTCGAAACCGTGCCCGGCTGGAACGATAGCGATACGGTCCTCATCGTGGACGAAGCCCACAACCTACCCGAACGCGCTGCCGAATGCCTTTCGATTCGAGATGAAGCGCAGTCCGCGGCCGATTTCGCGTTCACACTTTCGGCCTGTAAAGCGCCCGCACCATGGTGTACGACCATGCAAGCCTGGGCCGACTTCCTGCATCGCCTTCCCAAAGCCGACGCCCTTTCGCCCGATGACCGCGTCGAGGCTATGGCTCTCGCCGAGAAGATGTCCTTACTGGGCACGGCCTTCCCCATTGATACAGATACGCTACCCGAGGAAGCCCGCTCGGGCGTCTGGAATGCCGCCTTGTGGTCTCAACGGCTCGAAGCAGCCGACCTTGGTTGGCTACTCTGGTCCCCTAAGCCCGGCCTGCTTAACTTGGATTGTCTCTCCGCTGCTAAGGCCACGGGGGAACGGCTCGGTGCTTTCGCACATGCCTTACTGATGACGGCCACACCGGGCCCGCGAGGCGCTTTGGCGACGGAGTGCGGCCTCGACCCCGACACGCTGACGCGCGTGGATGCACTCGCCCCGTGGCGACAGGAAGCCTACACGGTAGCGATCGACGGCCGCGTCGACACGCGCCTAAAGACTCGAGACTCGCATGCCAACCGCACAGCGAACTCACTCCTCAAACTTTCCGAAGAGGGTGCCGTGGCGGCGTTCTTCCCGTCCTACCGTTACGCCGAAAGTATCGTGACGGAAATCCAACGCCTGAAGCCACACGCTCCCGTCGCCCTGCAACCGCGTGGCCTCGGACCCGAAGGCACCGCGCGCTTCGTCGAGGAAGCACTGGATCGAAACACCATTCTCTGCCTCATCCTCGGTGGCTCGCTCGGTGAAGGCGTTGACATGCTCGGCGGACG
>CAIYAN010000403.1 GCA_903924185.1 uncultured Opitutia bacterium
ATGAGTCCCGCAATCTGGCTGGCGTTGGCCTCGAAGAGCGCGGCAAGTGCCGGAAGGTTGTTGTACTCGGCGACGAGCGTGTCCGCGGCGGTGCCAGGCGTAACGCCCGCGGAATCTGGATTGCCCTGCGTGAGCGCGCCCGAGCCAGCCTTGACGAGGAGCGAGTCGACGTGGCCGTGGTAGCAGCCGGAGAACTTGATAATCTTATGACGGCCCGTGAAACCGCGCGCGAGACGGATGGCGGACATCGTGGCTTCGGTGCCGCTGTTGGTCATACGAACCTTCTTCACCGCCGGGAAACAAGCGAGCAGGAGCTCGGCCATCTCGACCTCGAGAGGATTAGGCGTGCCGAAGCTCGTTCCGCGGTCGAGGGCATCGCGGATGGCGTTGCGGATCTCGGGGTCGTTATGGCCATGGATGGCCGGCCCCCAGGTCAGGACGAAGTCGATGAGTTCCTGGCCATCGGCCGTGGTCAGACGGGCGCCATTGGCCGACTGGGTAAAGAACGGCGTGCCACCGACCGAACGGAAGGCGCGGACCGGGGAATTGACGCCACCCGGGATCATCGCGAGGGCACGCTGGAAGAGTTGCTCCGAAGAATTCACACCCACACACCTAGGCAGTCCGCCCCTTTGTTCAAGTATCGTTCACGGGCCACCCGGGCCCGACCCTTACATATAGATAATGGGCGGCGGCGGAGCGGGCTGAGGTGTATTGCCGCGGGACGAAGAGGAACCCGTCAACTGAACCTGCTGCGGCTGAGCGGCGGGTTGGGTGTTCAAGCGGGAAATCTCCATCATCACCATCCCAACGGTCTGCTGGCGGATGGCGTTGACCTCATTGACGATGGATTGCTTTTCAGCCTCGCTCGCCTGGCCCCAGGTACTTTCGAGTAGCCGACGGCGGGCGACGAGGGCTTGGTACTCAGGATTTTTGCCGATGTTGTCGTAGGCCTGATTGGCTTTGGGCTCGGACTTCATTAACGTATCCCGAATCATCCGACCCTCTTCGCGCAGCTCATTGAAACGGGTCTCAAGGACGGTGCGAAGCTCAGGTTGCTTGGCGACGACCGGGGCCGCCACGGGCGCTGGACGTGGACGCACGACTGGCTGAGCAGCCACCGTACGCGGCGCGGTCGGCACGCGGGTGGAGGGTTGCGCGACGGGTAAGGGGGCGAAGATTTTCGAGGCCAGATACGCAGCGCCACACATAATCAGCAGGCCAAAGATGACAGTGGAACGGTTCATAGGGTACACTCTTTTAACAATGATAAGAGCGAAAAGTTCCAGCCCAGAAGCCAAGCAGGCACAAAAAGGCCGGGCGTCTCGTGACCCCGGCCTTGGTCTCGTCTGGCTGAGCAGGCTTACTTCTTGTCGTCGACGACTTCGAAGTCGCCGTCGACCACCTTGCCGTCGGACTTCTTCTTGGCGCCTTCGGGGGCACCACCGTCCGGCGCGCCCTGATCAGGCTGCGGGGTGGCGGCGGCGTTCATTGCCTGGGCGGCTTCGCCGAGCGGCGTGAGAATGGCCTCGTAGGCCTTGGTGAATTCTTCGGCGGTGGCGTCAGGCTTCTTGAGCAGCTCCTGGGCGGCCTTGACGGCCTCCTCGGTGCGGGTCTTCGCGTCGCCAGGGAACTTGTCGCCATTATCCTTCAGCTGCTTTTCGCCCTGGAAGACCATGGCGTCGAGCTGATTGCGGGCTTCGGCGAGTTCGCGGGCCTTCTTATCATCATCGGCGTGGAGTTCGGCTTCCTTGCGGAGCTTTTCAACTTCTTCCTTGGAAAGACCCGAAGAACCCGAGATCGAGATCTTCTGCGCCTTACCGGTACCCTTATCTGTCGCGCTCACGTGCAGGATGCCGTTAGCGTCGATGTCGAAGGTGACTTCGATCTGCGGCTGGCCGCGCGGAGCGGGCATGATGCCATCGAGCTTGAACGTGCCGAGCTGCTTGTTGTCGCGCGCCATCGGACGTTCACCCTGGAGGATGGCGATCTCGACGGACGGCTGGTTGTCGGCGGCGGTAGAGTAGACCTGCGACTTCTTGGTCGGGATGGTCGTGTTACGGTCAATCATCGCCGTGGCCACGCCGCCCATCGTTTCGATGGAGAGCGTCAGCGGGGTGACGTCGAGTAGGAGCACGTCCTTGACGTCGCCCTTAAGCACACCGGCCTGGATGGCGGCGCCGATGGCGACCACTTCGTCCGGGTTCACTCCCTTGTGGGGTTCCTTGCCCGCGAGGCCACGGGCGATCTCGATGATCTTGGGCATGCGGGTCATGCCGCCCACGAGTACGAGCTCATCGACCTGGGTCATGGAGAGGCCAGCGTCCTTAAGGCAGGATTCGAACGGCTTGCGCGTGCGGTCGGAGAGGTCGTCGCAGACCTTCTCCATCTGGGCGCGGGAGAGCGTGACGTTGAGGTGCTTGGGGCCGGAAGCATCGGCCGTGATGAACGGCAGGTTGAGGTCGACCGAGTTGGAGGACGACAAGGCAATCTTGGCCTTTTCGGCTTCTTCCTTGAGGCGCTGGCGGGCCATCGGGTCCTTGGAGAGGTCGATACCCTGCTCGGCCTTAAAGGTGTCGATGAGCCACTGGATGATACGTTCGTCCCAGTTGTCGCCACCGAGTTCGGTATCGCCGTTGGTCGCCTTCACTTCGAAGACGCCGCCGCCGATTTCGAGAATCGAGACGTCAAAGGTGCCACCACCCAAGTCATAGACGGCAATCTTTTCGTCGCCCTTCTTGTCGAGGCCATAGGCGAGCGAAGCCGCGGTC
>CAIYAN010000404.1 GCA_903924185.1 uncultured Opitutia bacterium
AGTTTCCGCTTGCCCGCCTCCGCCGTAATCGCTTCCTCAACAGTCCTGGTTAGGAGGGGTGGCAGAGTGGTCGATTGCGTCTGATTCGAAATCAGATGAACCGCAAGGTTCCGGGGGTTCGAATCCCTTCCCCTCCGCCAGTAGCTTTCAGCAAGTCCCATAATCCGAGTAAATCGGAGTGGGCATGCTGCGGCAACGCCGGAACCTTGGCTTCCAATAACTGCTCCCAAACTGCTCCACCTATACTTGCTCGGCTGTGAATGAGAACCAGCGCGCCCCCCTCATAGATGGGCAAGGGTCACCCCAGCCAAAGAAATCTATTACCCAGAACACGGAGGACGATGGTCCTTGTGACTCCACGAAGTCTCCCGGCGTGTTTACCCGGACTTAAAAGCAGACCTCGACTCCCTGATGTTAGCCACCGGGCGCGTGGTTCCGGCTGCGAGGCGGGGCCTTCAAGCCCTTTGAACCAAGGAAGCGAACTAGCCCCTCACCATTGCCCTCGTAAAGTGCTGAAAGCCCTTACGCTCAATCCTCACTTGGCTCTCTGCCTCGATGAATACACAAGCGCTTCACCCCTGCCAAATAGAGGTGGTATAAGTGGGGGGTGGGGTGGCCCGGGGGCGGGCGTAAGTTATACAGAACCCCGGAGGGGTTCATTGCGCTATTGCATCAGGCTCATCCTACCATCGACTGGTTCGGTGCAAAGGGAGGAGCAATGGATTCGGAAGACTGCCGCAGGCCAGCTGCTGGTTGAGCGACTACTGGCGCATCCGTTGTACCGTGCGGAGCCGGAGATGGCCAAGCGTGGCGTAGAGTTCCTCTCTTCGATTGCGCGGCGAACAGCCCGCGGCAAGCCTGCCAAGGACTGGGGCATCGACCACAAGGACATAGAGAACCACTTCAGGAAGGGTGAGCTCACCCACCCCAAGTACAAGGAGGCACTGTATGAGCTAAAGCTCCTGGAGCAGACCTCTGCTCCTGTACCCTCGCCAATCCCCGGCAAGGGGAGGATTGCACGGTATCGAGTCCACGAGTCCGTCATCGACGCCTACCATGAAGCACGCATCCAGCAGCGTCGCAAAGAGGGGTTTGGCGACAAGCTCTGCAAAGGTGATAACGCGCGTAAGCGAGCCCTTCGTCTCAAGGCAGCCGAGACCATCCAAGACCGGTTCTGCAAGGCGCACGAGGTGCTGTGCTGCACCGTGGAGGTAGACTGGCTATGGAGTGAGTCATTCATCAGCGACGAGCGCCAAAAGTTTCGGACGGCTGTTACTGTCCTA
The DNA here is from genome assembly GCA_903924185.1 of uncultured Opitutia bacterium. Taxonomy (GTDB): domain Bacteria; phylum Verrucomicrobiota; class Verrucomicrobiia; order Opitutales; family UBA953; genus UBA953. The sequence continues at coordinate 1,284 of CAIYAN010000404.1, forward strand.
GCAGAGCTGGCCTCGGTCGACTTCGACCCTGTTGTAAACGATGGCAAGCGTAGCCGGTTGTACCATCCCCTGGCTGGCTTGCCGAAGGAAGTGCGTAAGCACCTTCGGGTCGGAGACCGCGCTTACCGTGCCGAAGTAGACATAAGGGCCTGCTGGCCCACCTTCTTGGGCGCCCATCTGCTCAAGCTGTACGGAGACAGCAATGAGGCCCTCAAGGCCGAGTGCATCAAGTGGCAGGAAGCCTTCTGCAAGGTCGGAGACGAGAATGACCCTCGGATTGGCATCAAGAACGAGACCGGCGTGAAGTTCAGAGATGGGGAGCTGAAGGGTCGCCTTAACGAGTACATGAGCGGCTATCTCCAGTCCTCGGAGAACAAGGGGTGGAAGCCTCCTGCCAAGCACATGGCAATTGATGACTGGTTCGCCAAGACCAACCCGGAGATGCATAAGGCTTGGAAGGCAGCAGGGCCAAAGAAGTTGGGGCGCCAACTCGGCCTGCACTTCGAGACGCCTCTGATGACCGACAGTCGGCTTTACGATTATGCTGATGACCAAGGCATCGCGCTTTATTATCAGTACGACGGCTTCGGGGTCTTCGCCAAACCGGGCAGTCAGGAAGCCCTCGAGAAGGTCCTGGCCGGCCTCTGCCGGCTCATGAGCGAAACCTCCGAGAAGAAGTTCGGGGTGCCGATAGTGGTGAAGCTGGAGCTCTTCGACTAACTGCGACGCAGAGCGGACTGGCTTACTTCAGGGCGCGCGCAAGCGCCTTGCCAACAGCCGTCGCAAGGAAAGGCGGCACAGCGTTCCCAACCTGCAAGTTTCGCTCTCCACGGCTACCTACCAAGATGTACCGGTCAGGGAATGTCTGAAGTCTAGCACCCTCTCTCGTAGTCAGGCCGCGATTAACCTCTGGGTGAATACATCTAGAGGAAGAGGGCGTACCGAAGTTCCTGGTCATGGTGGGCACAGGGGCGTCGGGTAACAGTCGTGCGTATGTGTTTGCGAAATAACTCCTCGGACGAAGTCGCTCCGGGACATCGGTAATACATCCTCCACGGCCAACGTAGCCCATTACCTCCATCAGTTTTTCTCCGTGGGTGGGCGCGTCGTGGTACATAAGACGCTCGGGGGCTCCCACGCGCATCAACTCTTGGAAGTCATTCTGCGATTTCTTGGCGTACTTGAAGGCAGCCTTGCTTTGCTCGATTACGGGCAAATCGCTGACCGCCTCTTCAAATGTTAGCCAAGGCTTAAGCCCCTTGGCGATGAGTGAGGATTCATTGGCGTGCGTGGCCTCTGGAAACTCAAAATGAGCACGGCTACCTTTTTTAAAGGCCACGACTATCGTTCGAAGCCGATGCTGGGGCGCGCCATAATCCACAGCATTAAGTACACGGGGTTCGTCAGGAACTTCGTAGCCCATCTTCTCGAGCTGCTTCATCAATTCAAAGAACGCCCGGCCGCCGTACATCCGCTTAAACCCGCTCACATTTTCAAACAGGATTGCCCGAGGCCGGATGACGGCCGCAAGCTCCATCATAGCATAAAAAAGTTTGTTGCGCGGGTCTGCCTCGACCTTGCTCCCGACTGTACTGAAGCCCTGACACGGAGGCCCGCCCGTTAGCACCTCAACCTTACCCTTGTAAGATTTCAGCTTACTGAAGACGGCGTCGCTGGTGACATCGCCGCAGATGACATCAGTGGTAGGGTGGTTCGCCTTGAAGGATTCGCAGAAAACTGGCTGGTATTCATTGGCAGCGAGGGCGTAGAAACCGGCCTTTGAGAGGCCGTAGCTCAAGCCACCGCAACCAGCGAAGAGGTCGAGTGTCGGTATTTTAGACATCAGTTAAGTCAGAGGACAAACTCAAGGTCATCCAGCCGAGGGACTTCGTCAAGCAACTGCCACTTGAAATACTTCTCCTGTATCTCAAAGACGCGCTGCCCCTCCATCTCTTTTCGCGCGACCCAACCCTCGCCCTCAAGGGGCAAACTATCCAACTGAACGAATGCAACCCTACCATTGAAAAGGTCGAAGTGGATGTCGACGGTCCGAATGCCGTCGGAGAGGAGCATGCGGTGGGCCTCTTCAACCTTGTGCTGCTTGATGTCCCTGCGCTCCTTATATCCGGACTGAACCTCTATCCTGACCCGAGTTCCCCTTACAGTTATCTCGAGGTCGGCAGTTGGCGCTCGGCGAAAGGTGTCATCTTCGGCCAGCGTATCCTCTCCAATGCGATTGATGGAGTCTAGTGTTACGCCAAACACTTTGGAAAGCGCGGGGCAGAAGAACTCGGTAATAACATAACCCCTCATCCAACTGAAAAAGACCTCCTCGGGCCTGCGGCCACGGTTGTTCAAGCGCTTCACTATCTCTTTCTGCCGCGAGACAAGCACGACTGTATCCAGATGCCTCTTCAGGAAGGCTTCCGGGTCCTGATGACGGATGGATGGGGCGACAATCTGGTTCAGGCGAAGAATCGTCTCACGCAGCCTCTGCATGAGCCTATCAACATAGCCCCAATCAATCTCCGGGGTGATGTCTGATGCCGCTAGAAACTCCATAGTTCGCTCCTTGGAAGTGAACCCCATACTCTTCCGGTAAGTCTTTGGATAGTCTCCTGGAGTGGGCATTTCCCACTAGTGACACATACCCATAGCTTTGTCATGCTATCTTCATAGGTTTACAGAGTAATCAAGGCGCACCTCGAACCACTCTTGTGCGGCTGCTAGTTGGGCAGTCTCGGCGTAAAAACGGGTCAAGATGGTGGCACTATTACCCATCTCGAAGGCCGTAGCAGCCGCGTCCTTGGTGAGGGCAAGGCGGTAAGACAGGGCAGAAGCTCGCAAGGCATTGCGATGCCAAGCTACCCCTACCAAAGACCTCCTGAAGGCAACCATGGCCCGCTGGAGGGCATCCACACTGCCCTTACCTCCGGCATACATGTGCCCGTCGTCTTTCCTGACTGCCTTGAGGTAGTTGGCCAAAGGTTCGGACATGGGCGTCAGCCGGCGGCGCGAAGTCTTGGCCACGTCGGCACCAATCTGAACATAGTTACCGCTCTCGTTGAGTAGTATGTCCGACCAACGGAGCCGGGCTGCCTCGGCTACACGCAGTCCGCAAAATGCTTGAATTGCCAACACAGGCTTTAGCCCCTCTGGGGCCTCCCCAAGAATGACGCGCAAGTCATCAGGAGAAAGCAGGCGGGGGAGCTTGGTTCTCACCTTCTTCGCCCTAACCCCGACAATGGGATTGGTGGACGCCCAGCCGCGCTTGACGCAAAAAGAGAACATCAGTCCCAAATAACGTCTGTACGAATTGTGGCCCACGGGGCTCAACGTGTGGCCATCTTTGGTGCGGTATGAGTCTAGCCACTTCTGAACTTCGTTCAGCCCGATGTCGGAAACGAGCGTCTCTCCATACTGCCTGCCAAAGAGGCCCATGACGCTCGAGATACACCTCATGTGTGCCGTGGTTTGGCCATCGGCCTTTGCGCGATGAAGGAGGGCTTCGGTTGCCTGCCTGACTGTGAAAGAGGCCTCCTTGGCCTTTTGCTCCTTGATGAACCACTCGACGGCCTCGGTGAGGCTCTTGCCCAGAGGGGCGAGCTTCTCGGAGCAGGTCAGGGCCTCCAGCTTGAGCGAGTCGGTCAGGCGATTCGCTTGGACTCCGAGCGCGGTAAGTTCGGCACGGGCTATCGAACAGTATCTCTCCGCATCACCCTTGTTGCGGAAATACCTCCGGATGACCTTCCGTTGCCCCGCAGGGGCGTTTGACGGCGCATAGACAGCCCAAGCCTTATCCGGCCTCTGCAGCACCAAGGCACGAGACTGGCGGATGGGAATAAGGGAGCGCTTGGTTAGCCTCATCGGAGGAAATCGGCCCCTCCCAGAGGGCTGAATGTGCTACCAATCCGCTCCGTACACTGATTAGAATGCAGATATTGACTCCCAGTGGTCGATTGCGTCTGATTCGAAATCAGATGAACCGCAAGGTTCCGGGGGTTCGAATCCCTTCCCCTCCGCCAGGACAATTTAACGTACGAGAGTATAGAGTCTCGAGTATGGAGTATAGGCGGACAAGCCGACCGAAGGGATGAGAACCCGGGGTTCGGTGAGCCCGCAGGGGCGAACAGGCGATCCGCAGGATCGGGACGCAGTCCCGGAGCGCAGCGCAGCCAATCCCTTCCCCTCCGCCAGGAAATCTTTCTAAGGGACACGTGGGCACGAGTAACGGTGACACGGGGCCGATGCATCGAGGTAGGGGCAGCACCGCGTGCTGCCCTAGCTGTCTCTAGGTAGGGACGCGTCGGCGAGGCGTCCGCCGCCCCCCAACTCCATCCTCGATACTCCACCGCACACGCCTACATTCCTCCCTACGGCCCCTCTTGTCCTGGAGCCCCCTGCGATGCGCTTAGCCCCCGCCCTCTGTCTGCTCCTTCTGTTCTCCGCACTCGGACTCACCGCCGCGGATCGCCCGAACATCCTCTTCATCCTGGGTGATAATTGGCGCTCGCCGAATGCCGGCGTCCTCGGCGACCCGCACGCACGCACCCCAGCCTTCGATCGCCTCGCCAAGGAAGGGGTGCTCTTCACGCATACCTTCAATCCCGCGCCCTCCTGCTCGCCCTGTCGCTCGAGCCTGCTCACGGGCCGCGCGATCCACGAACTCGGCGAACGCGCCTCGCTCTGGAGCGGCTTCCCACAGGACACGCCCGTCGTCACGCAGCTGCTCCGCGAGGCGGGCTATGCGATTGGCTACCAGGGTAAGCCTTGGGCACCCGGTAACGCCGAGATATCGGGCTGGAAGGAAAACCCGGTCGGTCCGAAGTTCTCAGGACTCGACGCCTTCCTGAAAGCCCGCCATCCGGGCCAGCCGTTCTTCTTCTGGCTGGGCAATACCGACACAGCCACGAAAGCCGGCAAGCGACCTTACCTCGATGACGCCAAGCAGGCCGGCCTCGACCCCGCGAAACTCCCGATCCCGCCGGAGCTACCGGACTGCTTAGAGGTCCGCCTCGACCTACTGAATTATTACGGCGGCATCCTCCGCATGGACCGCGATGCGGCGACGGCCCTCGCGACCCTCGAAGCCTCAGGCGAACTCGAGCGCACGCTGATCGTCTATTGCTCTGATAACGGCTGGCAGATGCCGCGTGGCCTCGGCAATTGCTACGACCAAGGCTCCCGCGTCCCGCTCGCCATCCGCTGGGGCCAGCAAGCCAAGGCCGGCCTGAAGGTCGATGCGTTCGTCAACCTCGGCGACCTCGCCCCGACCTTCCTGGAAGCCGCCGGCCTCACGCCACCGAAGGAAATGACGATGCGTAGCCTGATGGGCCTGCTCCGCGGCGAACCGGCCACCGGACGCGACGCGGTCTTCATCGAACGCGAACGCCACGCCGACGTGCGCAATGGCCACCTGAGTTACCCGATGCGCGCGGTCCGCACGCGCGATTTCCTCTACATCCGCAATGTCCGCCCAGACCGCTGGCCCGCCGGAGATCCGGATAATCTCTTCCTGCACGGACGACCCTTTGGTGATGTCGACACCATCCCGACCAAGGACTTCCTGCTCGCGCACCAAGACGACGACATCGGCCGCCCGTTCTTCGCCCGCATCTTCGGCAAGCGTCCGCTCGAGGAACTCTACGACCTCCGCAAGGATCCCCATCAGCTGACCAATATCGCCGCCGATCCAGCCTACGCAGTGGATCTCGCTGCCCACCGGGCCCGCGTCGACGCCTGGATGCGCGCGACCCACGACCCTCGCCTCGATCCCGCTTACGACGCCTGGGACAAATTCCCCTACCACGGCAAAGCCCCGAAGTGAAGAGGGTGGGACGCGTCGGCGACGCGCCCTACCTAAGCCCGGGCTAATGATCCGGTCTCCCTTTGAGTCCCGGTGAAGCCGGCCACGTCCTTCAACGCAACGCACGCACTCCAGCTGGCGTTAGGTCGCCCGGAGAGCCTTTGACGACCGTCGGCTTACCGATGGTGATGTCATCCGCGTCAGACGGCGGGTTGCCGCCGCTCCGCAACCACTCGACCATCTTGGACTGGCCACCCGAAGCGGCTACGCAGCGGGCGAAGATCGGCTGCGGCTCGATCTCCGTGGAGAAAAGATATAGGCGTGGGCCGCGGCCGGATTTCGCCGCCGCAAATGCGCTGACGAGTTCGTCTTCCCAACGCTTCTCCGTCGGCTTGCGGTCATCAGTCGGCAGCCGTGAGCGGACGCTGTCGCAGTAGATGATGGTAGCGTCCCGAGTTGAGTAACTGGCCGACTTATCGCCTTTCGGGCTACGGTACTGCGTGACGCCATCCTGGAAGTCGGAGAAGATGAC
>CAIYAN010000405.1 GCA_903924185.1 uncultured Opitutia bacterium
GCACCCTGCTGCTTCATAATCCTCAGCACCTGCAAGGCACTAAGGATGCCGTCGCCCGTGGTGGCGTGGTCGGCAAAGATGAGATGGCCAGAATTCTCGCCGCCAAAAGAATACCCGCCGCTGCGCAAGGCCTCAATGACATGGCGGTCGCCGACCGGGGTGGTTAGGACTTGGACGCCGGCCTGTCGCATGGCCTCGTGCAAGCCGAGGTTACTCATTACCGTACAGGCCATGGTGGACCCGCGGAGCGTGCCTTCCGTCTGCATGGCCAAGGCACAGAGGGTCAGCACCCGATCGCCGGAGACCGTTGCGCCGGTCTCGTCCGTGAAAATGACCCGGTCGGCATCGCCATCAAAGGAGATACCGAGGTCAGCCCCTTGCTCACGGACTGCCTGGGCGGCGTGTTCGGGGTACAACGCACCCACGCCAGCATTAATATTCAAACCATCGGGATCGACGCCGAGCTTAGTCACCTTCGCCCCAAGTTCCTTGAAGATAAGCGGAGCGAGGAGATACGCCGCCCCATGTCCGCAATCGACGACCAGTTTCAATCCGCTGAGATCCGTCGGCCCCAAACTCTGCTTGGCATATTCGATATAGCGCCCGCGGGCATCATCGATGCGGTAGGCTTTACCGATTTTATCCGGACTCACTGCCAGGGGCTTACCCTCGGACAATATCTCACGCTCGACCGCCGCTTCGAGTGCATCGGACAACTTATAACCATCCGGCCCAAAGATTTTCAGGCCGTTATCTTCATACGGATTATGCGAAGCCGTCAGCATGATGCCCGCGCCACAACCCATGGACTTCGTGAGGTGCGCCACGGCGGGGGTCGGAATCGGGCCAACGAGAAATACATCCATCCCGCTCGCCACCAGGCCACTCGTTAGGGCCGTCTCCAACATATAGCCTGAGATGCGCGTATCCTTGCCGATGATCACACGGTTGTGGTTGGCGCCGGATGACTTGAGTACCCGCGAAATGGCTTGGCCCGTTTTAAGGGCGATCTCCGCAGTAATGGGGTATTCGTTTGCTTTCCCTCGTATACCATCGGTCCCGAAGAGTTTGGTAGCCATGGTGAAATTCCATACTTTTTGCCTTCTAACGCAAGTTAAATGATTGATAACATCCCTTTATGACATTAATGATTGAACCAATCGTAAATAATTCCATCGAAATGGAACTAGGTCTGTTTCCTCCTATCTATCTTAAACATAGGAGCGTTTAACGCCCCTTTGCTCATATCCCCATGCCCCCTCGCTTCACTTTAACCGTCCTCCTTTTCAGCGCACTCAATGGTTTAGCTGCGACCTTCACAATTCCCGGGCCGAACCAATCCAAGGCCAATCAGGTGGTCGAAGTCACTGATGCGTCCCTGGATCGTTCACTCAGCTATGTCATCGCGACGCAGACCACTGCTGGCGTGAACCTGCTACCCGCTCAGTGGGATAGTAAAAAGGAAAAGCTCACCTTCATCCTGCCCTACCAAGATATTGGTAAAACCTTCACGGGCTTTGCCACCCTTGGCAAACCGAAGACGCCCCTCGAGGTGCAGGCTCTGCGTGGCAAGGAAACCATTGAGGTCTCTGAAGTCGGCGAAACGACTCGCACCATCTTCAAGTACCAAGATACCGAAACCCTGCCCGTCGGCGTGAAGGAAGTCTACCGACGGGGCGGCTTCATTCACCCGATTTATACACCTGACCGGACTCTGGTCTCCGATAGCTACGCGGCAGATCACTTGCACCACCACGGAATTTGGACGGCCTGGTCGCACACGTCTTTCCAAGGCCGCAAACCCGACTTCTGGAACGTCCAAGAAAATACCGGCCGGGTAGCTGCTCTGGGAGTCGACCGTGTTTGGTCAGGTCCCGTCGAAGGGGGCTTTACCTCCAAACTCCGTAGCCTCGACACCGGCGTCCAACCCGCCGTGCCCGTGCTCGACGAAAGTTGGACGGTGCGCTGCTACGCGGGCGGAGCTAACGCCCGGGCTAATGTGTTCGATGTGGAGACGACCCAAAAGAATATCACCACTGACCCC
>CAIYAN010000406.1 GCA_903924185.1 uncultured Opitutia bacterium
ACTGGACCGGCCTTGATGAAATAAAAGTTGCCCGCACCATCCACTTGGAGGTCGAAGACGAACTCATGGAAGTTCTTCGTCACCTGAATGTCGGAGTTAAAGACCGCATAGGTCTGGGCGCTGCCTTTCCCGTCGGGACCGGCCTTAAGTTTCCAGAGTCCGTCACGGCAGGTGACGTGAATCATCCCGTTCACGACCTTCAGCCCGAGCGGATGATAAAGCCCCGTGGCAAAGCGCTCCCAGGTGACCCGCTCTAGCTTGGCATCGAGGCCTGACCCAATCCAGACGTCCCCATGGAACGTGCAAATCGCCACGCGGCCGTCGTCGAAGAAATCCACCCCACTCACATACATCGGAGCCTTCCACGCATTGTCATCGGGAAGTTTAATCCGGTCGGTGACGTAGGGCTCGCCCGTCTTGGTGGAGAGTTCGCCCTGGGTGACAACTTTCTTTGCCGAGAAATCAGTAAAAGCCGGCGTGCCGTGTTCCTCGGGCCAGCCGGTCGGACGGGCTGCGCCCACCGGTGCGTAGGCGATTTCCACCTGCTGTTTGCCAGCCGGAATGCGATAGACCTCCCAACCATCCATTTGATCACGACGTCCGGGACCGCGGACACCGATACGATCGGCATCCTTGGTGCGACCCAACAGCACTGTCACGCCCGTTGCCGTGTCAGCGCTCAGCGCCCGGACGATGACTTGTGCTTCATTAGAATCGACGACCCGAGGGATTTCGATGACCCGATCGGCGGAACCTGGGAAGGCAAAGGTGAGGACGCCGTCGCCCTTGGGCTGAAAGCTTATTAGGCGGTAATGGCCGGCCCCGAGGTGTCCATAGCCCGTGCGGCGAGCCAGCTTAGTCGCGTTCTCTCCGACCGCGAGGCCTGCGAGGTCATCGTCCGTCGAGAAATACACGCTGCCCAAGGCCGAGGGATACTCACCGCGGGACATCAGGTTCATCTCTGTGACGAACTTACCCGACCAACCCCCGACGACACGGGCGAGTTCAATATCATAAGCGAGGGCATGCTTTCCATCCTCTCCGAGACGCAGGGCCAGCCCTTTAAGCGCCGTGTGCTCGGCCGTGCCGTCGGGCTTACGGTCAACCCCGATGGTGCCGAAGACCCAGCGGCCTGGCGCCTCGGCTAGCTCCTTCGCCGCGGATTTAGCGGGAGCCTTCTTGGCCGCCTGGGCGAAGAGCAATGGTACAACCAAAAGAAGGCAGCCAAGGGAACGCAAAAAGGAGCGCATGGGGATGCGGCGAGCAAAGCCCCCGCCCCTACCGTGGCAACACCCGAGGCTTACTTCTTTCGCTTCTCGAGGTCATCGGAGCCCGGGAGGACATATTTACTCTCCTTGCCCAGTGGCTTGATGCGACGCTCGCTCTCTTGGCGGTTCTTGGCCGCCAGGTCCTGGGCCTTTTTCGACGTGTCGATGGGACCACCGTCCTTGGGATCATCTCCGGAATTCCCTTCGCCCTTGGTGCCGGCCACGACGACGGGCCGGGCTGGCTTATTGCGGTCTTCCCACCAATCGTAGGCATCCTTCTCCGCCTGGGCGACCTGCTCGGGCTTGAGCTCCGCCTTGAGCCGCGCCTGCAGTTTGCCGACTTCATGGGGAGTCAACCCAGTCATGCGCTG
>CAIYAN010000407.1 GCA_903924185.1 uncultured Opitutia bacterium
CCATCCGCTTGGTGGCAGGTGATGCAATGCGCTTCACGGCGGTAGACCTGCTCACCGAGCTCAAAGAGACGCTTGTCCTGTCCCGTCAGCGTGGTCGATGCCTTCGCTGGGGGTGCGGCCACCACGGATCCGCCATTAAGGTAAGACTCCGCGGCGGCGAAGACGGGCTTCAACCAAGCGTCTTCTGGCTGCTTGCGGGCTTCCGCCAAGACCGAGAGGCCAAAGTCCTTACCCAACCAAGTCGCGGCGTTGACGGCTTCCAGGCGCACACGGCCATGGCTATCGCTGGCGGCCCGAAAAAGGAGGTCGCGCTGGTCAGCGACGTTGTGGCCATTGTAACGTAAGACACGAACCGCAGCCGCGCGGACACGGTGGTCTTTGGCCTGCAGGAGCTTCTTAAGCAGAGCGACATCGACGCGATCGAGGCCCCAGCTCACCCAGAGACCTTCGAGTTGATGGTGCTCTAAGCGAGCGTCGTCGGACTTCAACCCACCCACCCACTTCTGCAGACCCGCGATTACTTCGGCGGCGGGACGGCCCCGCAGTTCGAGGCGGCTCCGCTCACGGGCGCGATCTTCGGGGAGCGTCAGGTTGGCAAAGAGTTGCGCAATGGGGGCACCTGCAATGACGGGTGGCTGCACGAGCGGACGGCTCGGGTAGGTGATACGATAGATACGACCGTGGGTGTGGTCACGGAGCGGATCGCGAGCACTGTGCTGCATGTGGCCGATGAGCACGTTATGCCAGTCGGCGACATAGAGAGAACCATCGGGGGCGAACTCCATCGAGACTGGACGGAAGTTGCCGTCCTTGGCCTGCAGCAGGTTCTGCCGGAAAGTGAGTTTGTAGCCCGTGCCGTCTTCCGCGACGGCATGCTGCTTCGTGCCGAGGAAGCCGATAGTGTTATTAATGATTAGGTCGCCTTGAACTTCGTCCGGGAAATGGCGGCTGCTGATGAAGTCCAGGCCAGCGGTCGGACGGACCTTCTGGGCATTCGGAATGAGGTTGGGTGGCAACGGAGCGAACTCACCAAACGGCACCCACAAGGACGCCGGGGACATCCAGCGCACATTGGGATCAGAAGTGTCGGCAAAGAAGTCCTGGCCATAAGCATCGAAGGCAATGCCCCAAGGATTAGGAATGCTCACGCGTAGGGTGCGCTCGAGCTGCTGACGTTGCGGGGAGTAACGGAAGAACCCACCGTTGGTGCTCCGCTCCACGCCATAGGGCGTCTCCACGTGGCTATGCAGGAACGTGCCTTCGGCCATGTAGAACGCGCCCGAAGGGTCGGCCCGGAAGGCGCTGATGGCGTGGTGCGTATCATGGTCGTCGAACCCGCTAAGGACGATCTGCGCACTGTCGGCCTGGCTGTCGCCATTGAGGTCACGTAAGAGTACCAAATGGCTACTCTGCGGAAGATACACCCCTTCTGGAGCGAACTCGAACGACAGCGGAAGGTGGAGCCCACGCGCGAAGATCGTCTGTTTGTCGGCCTTGCCGTCGCCATTGGTATCTTCGATAATTAGGATCTTATCGTCAGGCTTAGCATCGCCTGGACGCCACTGTGGGTAACTCGGCATGGTCGCCACCCAGAGTCGACCGCGGTTATCGAAGGACAGCTTCACCGGATTAGCGAGGTCAGGGAACTGCTCCTCGGAGGCGAAGAGTTCGACCTTATAGCCCTCTGGCACCGCCAACGTTTTCACGGCTTCCGCCCCCGGGAGGTAAACCGACGAGCCATTCTTAATATTACTGGAAGAGTAATTAGTCTTCACCGGCGGCAGAACCCGCGTCTTGGCGTCAGCGGCAGCAACATCGAACTTCTCGCCTTTCGCAGCGGCCCAAACCGCGCGATCACGGATGAGCACGAGTTCATCCAGCTTCTCGAGCTCAGCGGGGAAATTATCCGGACCGAAGGGCCGGTTACGGCGACCGAAGACGTGAACGCCGTTCGGGACCTTGTGGAGCTTTTCCCAATACCAATTCTTATCCAGCACGGCAGCGGACACGGCGTTGGCATCCCCACGCGGAGAGCCCGACGTAAAGACCGAGCTGGCGAGCTTAGCTGCCAGCAACTGCTGACCTTGGACACCGAGGCTCATGCCATCAGTGGCTAAAGGGCCTTTCGCTTCAGCGTATAACTGCTGACTGAAAGCAAAGAGGTCAACGAAGCGCAGGTTACGCTGGGCGGCGGCCTCTTTGATTGCTTGGGCATAGAGAGCGAGGTTAGCATTCACGGCTTGGGCGCCTGGAGTGCCTTGCGGGGCCGAGCGTTCCTCGAGGGCGAGCGGAGACAGCAACACCAGTTGCGGGGCGGACTTCCCGTTATACTTCTGCTTCGCCGCATGCTCCAGCCAACCGGCGAGCTCTTCCTTAAAAGCCGGTAAGCCCGCCGGACCCTTGAAGGATTCCGCATATCCGAACCAAGCCAAAACGACGTCGGCCTTGAGGCCAGTAAGCCACTGATCGGGAGACTGAGAGAAACCCGAGCCCGCATGACCAGAGCCCCAGAAGTCCTTCGCCTTCGATAGCGGGTAAAACTTTTCAGCACCAGGATATGCAAAGGGAGAATTACGACCCGAGTGATCGCGATAGCCGGGGGTGTCGCCGTCGTCACACAGATTACGGACCACCAGGTCACGCCCGGCGAAGCGACGCTGGAGCTCGACCTCGAAAGCTGGATAGCGCAAGAGGCGCTCACCTTGGCCGCCGCCGAG
>CAIYAN010000408.1 GCA_903924185.1 uncultured Opitutia bacterium
GGCCGATGCGAAGGTTGTTGGCATCACCGCCGCGATGCCTTCCGGCACCGGCCTCAATCAGCTCAAGCAGGCGCTACCGGGGCAGTATCACGACGTCGGTATCGCCGAGGAACACGCGGCCCTTTTCGCCGCTGGCTTGGCCGCGCGCGACCTCCGTCCCGTCTGCGCCATCTATTCTACTTTCCTGCAACGCGCCTACGATATGGTCATCCATGACGTCTGCCTGCAGCGCTTGCCGGTCACGTTTTGTATGGACCGCGCGGGCGTCTCGCCGAGCGATGGCCCGACGCACCACGGTCTCTTCGATATCGCCTACCTGCGCTGCATTCCGAACGTCACGCTCATGCAGCCGAAGGACGAGGATGAGCTTTCCGATATGTTGCACACGGCACTGCAGTCGGGTGCCCCGATGTTCATTCGTTATCCCCGCGGCCCAGCTGCGGGCAAGGCGATCAAGGCTCAGCCTGCGCTGATTCCGTTAGGCAAGGCCGAGGTGCTGCAGCCTGGCACCGATATCCAGTTATGGGCGCTCGGTGCCATGGTGCCCGAAGCCCAGGTGCTTGCTGAGAAGTTGGCGGCGGAGACCGGTTTATCGGTGGGGGTGGTCAACGCCCGTTTCGCTAAGCCCATCGACGCGACCTTACTTATCACCCAAGCCCAGGCGGCTAAACTCATCGTCACGCTGGAAGATGGCGCTGTCACGGGCGGCTTCGGCACGGGTGTACTCGAGACGCTCGCCGAACACGGCGTGCGGACCCCGGTCGTTCGCCTCGGTTGGCCGGATCATTTCGTCGGCCACGCCACGGACGTAAAGACCTTGCGCGCTGCCAACGGCCTCGCTCCAGAGCAGATGCTCGCCACGGTCAAGGCTGCGCTTCGCTGAGGTAGGGACAGCACGTGGTGCTGTCCCTACCTGTTGCAGGTGGTCCGCTTTCGCTTAGAACTCCCAAGACACTTTGAGGCGGGCTTCGTAAGGGCTGTACTCGCTGACGTTCAGGTTACCTTTGTTGGCCGGCGCGCCGGTGAGTTGGGCTAGTACCGTGAAGGAGACCGAGAGGTTATCCTTTCGGTAGTTGAGGCAAGGTCCGACGAAGACGCCGGATTCCTCAAAGTTTGCGCCTTCGAGCCACTCAGCGGCGGCCAATGATTCGATGCCGACGGTCCAGTCCTTGGTTAGTTGGTATGAGAGGCCTTGGGTGACGAAAACTTCAAACGCTTCCTCGCCGCCTTGGGTGTGGATGAGCTCGAGCCCGAGGTTGGCGACATAGAGCCAGCGGCTATCAGCCCCAAAATTATGTTGGAGGATGTATTTAGACTCCAGAACCCAGCGATTACGTAAGTGGCCATCATGCATACTGACCTGCGTGTAGCCTACTTCAAGGTACAGTGCCCGCCCCCAGTCTTCCTTGTCGGGGTTAGCCAGCATCTTGATGTACTCAACGTTGATACCATCAAAGCGTAGGCCCTGCAGCGCGGAGGTATCAAAGTAGGTGTGGTTGACCTCGATCGCGATTTGCTCATTTGGCGAAATGCCCCATTCGAACTCGGTCTTGAGGTCAAAGGCGCGGTATCCGGCTTCATAGCCGGCACCGAGGTCCTTGCCGAAGCGTCCGGTGACGTATTGCTCGAACTCGAATTTTCCAGGCTTCAGCGTTTCGGCGAGGTAGGAATAACCGAAGGGGTTTTCACAGGCGGAGGCAGCGGCAGCGATCAACAGGCAGGGCGTGAGGAGGGTGGTACGCATGGGAGATAATTGCGTCCTTTAGACGGACTGAATCAAGGATTTATAAGCTTCGTGCCTCAGAATTCGTAGCCGAAGAGTAGGCGCCCTTCGTAGGGCGACTTTTTCGTCACGTTGAGGTCACCTTTATTCGCCGGCGTCGCCGTCACCTGCGCGAGTGCGGTGAACGTGACGAAGAAGCCGCTGTTCTGATAGCGGACGCACGGGCCGGCGAGGAGCGCGGTGTATTGGTGATTATTTAGTTCACTCCACTCGGCCTCGAGAATCGCCTCAGCGCCGAGATACCAGTTCGCGCCGACCGCCCGGGCTAAGCCTTGGGTGAGCTTGAATTTGACGGTGTCAGCGTGCGTGGCGGTCTCGTGCTCAAGTTCGCCGATGATGTTGGCCGCATAGACCCATTCGTCGTTCGCACCGAAGTTATGCTGTAGCAGGAGTTTCGTCTCGAGCTTGAGTTGGTCGCGATGGGCGCCGTTCTTGGAGCTCACCTGCGAGTAGCCAGGCTCGATGTAGAGCGCCACGCCCCAATCTTGAGTGTCTGGGTTGGAGAGCATCCGCTTGTAGGCAATCTGGAAGCCGTCGAAGAGCAGACCGTCGCGGGCGGTGCGCTCGAGGTAGCGCGAGTTCACGTACACCGCGAGTTGTTCGTTCGGCGAAATCCCCCATTCAACTTCGGTCTTCAGGTCGAAGCCGCGGTAGCGCGCGTCGTAGCCGTTGCCGAGGTCGCGGCCGAACCGACCGGTCACCCACTGGACGATCTCGACCTGCCCGGGCTTGATGGTTTCCGCTAGGTAAGAGTAGCCGAAAGGA
>CAIYAN010000409.1 GCA_903924185.1 uncultured Opitutia bacterium
GCGGACCTCGGGGCCCACGCCGCGCAATACGGGGTGCCGCTGCTCTACGAGCCACTCAACCGCTACGAAACTAACTTACTCAACCGTCAGCTAGATGCTGCGCACTTTCTTGCGTCGCGCCAGATTCCGAATGTGAAGCTCCTCTGTGACCTCTTTCACATGAACATCGAGGAGGTCTCCAACGCCGCAACCCTGCGCGCCTGTGGTGCGCACGTCGGCCACGTGCACTTCGCTGACAGCAACCGACAGGCGATCGGCTTCGGTCATACCGAGACAGCGCCCGTCATCGAAGCGCTCAAGGCAATCGGCTTTACCGGTTACCTCTCTGGTGAAATTCTCCCCTTGCCTGATTCCGACGCCGCTGCCGCGCAGACGATCAAGGCCATCCGCATCCACTTACCCCGCTAAGACCATGCTCAAGCACCAACTCATCCACCCGAAGATTTCCGAAGTTCTGGCCCGCGCTGGCCATCACTCCGTCATCCTCATCGCAGACGGCAATTACCCGGTCTGGGGCAAGAAAGGCCCGAACGCCGAGCTCGTCTCGCTCAACCTTTCCCCGGGTATCCCAACCGTCGCCCAAGTGTTGCGCGCGGTGCTCAGTGCCGTCCCCGTCGACGCCGTTAATACGATGGGCATTCCGGCCGACGACTCTTATGCCCAAAAGGGCGAGCCGCCTGTGTGGGCTGAGTTCCGCCAAGAAGTGAAGGTGGCTGGCCTTAAACTTGAACTACAGCCGATTCTAAAGTGGGACTTCTACAAGGCCGTCGAATCCGCCGACCATATCCTGACGATTCAGACGGGAGACCAGGCACTCTGGGGTAACGTGCTTCTCACTGTCGGTTGTCGCACCGCCTAATTTTCGCGACCATGAAAACTCGCCCCCTCGGTAAGACTGGAATCGACCTGCCCATCCTGAGCTTCGGCGCCTCCTCGCTCGGTCAGGAGTTTCGTAGCGTTGTGCTCGATGACGCCCTGAAGTCAGTGCAGGTCGCCCTCGACTGCGGCCTCAACTTCATCGACACCTCGCCCTTCTACGGCCGGGGTATTTCCGAAGTACTCCTGGGCGTCGCTCTCCGCGGCGTCCCGCGGGATAGCTATAAGCTTTGCTCGAAGCTCGGCCGCTACGACCTGACGCACTTCGACTTCAGCGCTAAGCGCGTCGCCGAAAGTATCGACGTCTCGTTGCATCGCCTCGGCACCGACCACCTCGACATCATCCTCTGCCACGACATCGAGTTCGTCCCGATGCAGCAGATCGTCGACGAAACCATCCCGGCGCTCCGCAAGGCTAAGCAGGCTGGTAAGGTGAAGGCTATCGGCTTCAGCGGCTACCCGCAGAAGATCTTCAAGTTCATTTGCGAGCAGGCCGACGTGGACTGCGTGCTGAGCTATAATCAGTACACCCTGCAGAACACTCGCTTTGCCGATGAGACCGTCCCTTACCTCAAGGCGAAGGGCATCGGCGTCATGAACGCCGGCCCCTTCAGCGCGCGCTTACTCACCAATGCTCCGCTCCCCGCTTGGCTTAAGGAGCCCGAGAACGTGAAGGCTGCCGCCCGGGCTGCGGCCGCACATTGCGCCGCCAAGGGTATCGACATCGCCAAGGTAGCCTTACAGTTCTCGCTGCAACACCCCGACATCGCCACGACCGTCTCGGGAAGTGCTAACCCGACGAATATCCGGAACTGGGCTAAGTGGGCCGCCGAGCCGATCGACCAGCAGCTCCTCGCTGAAGTCCAAGCAATCTTCGCTCCGGTCAAGAACCTCGGTCACCCGGAAGGCCTGAAGGAAAATAACTGAGCCGATGAAGGCCCTCCGACTCGACCAGCCGCAGCAGTTTACCTGGATTGATATTCCGGAACCCGCCGCGCCCGCCGCGGGCGAAGCGGTCGTCCGCGTCCATCGTATCGGCATCTGCGGTACCGACTACGGCGGTTACCTGGGCAAGATGCCGTTCTATTCTTACCCGCGAATCCCGGGCCATGAACTCGGCGTCGAGGTCCTCGCGGTTGGGCCGGGCGTCACGAACGTCCAACCGGGCGACCGTTGCTCCGTGGAGCCATATATTAACTGCCAGACCTGCTACAGCTGCCGGCGTGGCTTCACCAATTGCTGCGAGAACCACCAGACCCTCGGCGTGATGTGCGATGGCGGTATGGCCGAGAAGTTCCTACTCCCCGCTCGCAAACTCCACGTCTCGACCAAGCTTTCCTACGATCAGCTCGCGCTCGTCGAGACCCTCGCTATCGGTTGCCACGCCGTCGATCGAGCCGCCCCCAAGGCAGGGGAAACCGTCCTGGTTATCGGGGCGGGCCCCATTGGCCTCTCTGCGGTAGAATTCGTTAAAGTCTCTGGCGCCAAATGCGTCGTCATGGATATGAATGCCGAGCGCCTAAAGTTCTGCACCGACGTCATGAAGGTTGATGGCGTTATTCAGGCCAAGGGCGACGGCTCGGAGGTCGCCGCGCTCGCGGCCCTCACGAATAGCCAGCTCGCCGATATCGTTATCGACGCGACGGGCAGCAATAAGTCGATGGTTGGCTGTTTTGCCTATGCGGCCTTCGCGGCCCGCGTGGTTTACGTCGGCATCACCCAGCAGGACCTCACCTTCCCCCACGCCCCACACCTGCACCGCCGCGAGTTAACGATCATGGCGAGTCGCAACGCGCTCTCGAAGGATTTCGCCCGCATCATTAAGCTCATCGAAGATGGCGTCATCGATACGAAGCCTTGGATTACGCACCACGCGAAGTTTGCGGACCTCATCGCGACCTTCCCGACGTGGCTTAAGCCGGAGTCGGGCGTGATCAAAGCCATCGTCGACGTCGTCTGACCGCATGCGCCTCGACGCTCACCAGCACTTCTGGTCGTACGACGCGGCGCAGTATCCGTGGATTCCGCTGGGTTCGCCGCTACATCGCAGTTGGTTGCCGGATGACTTGGCTGTGCTGCAGAAGCCGCTCGGTTTCGACGGTTCCATTGCCGTGCAAGCCCGGCAAGTGGTCGAGGAGTCGGATTGGCTCCTAGGCCTAGCGGATCAGCATGAAACGGTGAAAGGTGTCGTCGGCTGGGTCGACCTGCGCGCTGACCGCGTCGAAGTAGACCTCGAACGCTTA
>CAIYAN010000410.1 GCA_903924185.1 uncultured Opitutia bacterium
CCGGGCCGAAGCTGACCGCGACCTCTTGATTGCTGCCCGCACGCATAATGTGGCCGCACAGCCCACCACTGTCGGTAAGCGCTGGGCGATGTTTGGCGAAGAATGCCTCCGTGGCGTCGCGCAGGTCGATGCTGCCCTCGGGGCGTTCGCGGCCCGCGGCCTCAAAGGCGCTGTCGGTACGCAGCTCGATCAGCTCACCCTTTTCTCGGGCGACATCGCTAAGGTCGGACAGCTCGAAGAGCGCGTGCTCAAGCACCTCGGCATCCCGCACGTCCTCGGCGCCGTTGGCCAAGTCTACCCGCGCTCCATGGACATGGAAGTCGTCGCGGCGCTCCTGTCGGCTGCTTCGGGCCCGTCCTCCTTCGCTAAGACCCTTCGCCTGATGGCCGGCCACGAGCTCGCCAGCGAAGGCTTCCTGCCGGGTCAGGTCGGTTCGTCTGCCATGCCGCACAAGATGAATGCCCGCACCTGCGAGCGGATCAACGGCTTCCATGTGATCCTCCGTGGTTACCTGGCGATGGCGGCTTCGCTCTCAGGCGAACAGTGGAACGAAGGCGACGTCTCCTGCTCGGTCGTCCGCCGCGTCCTCCTCCCCGACAGCTTCTTGGCTACCGATGGCCTCTTCGAAGCCTTCCTGACCGTCTTAGGACAGATGGAAGTTAACGCCTCCGTCGTCGCGCGTGAGTCCCGCCACTATCTGCCGTTCCTCTTGACCACGACCTTCCTCATGGAAGCCGTCAAAGCTGGTGCGGGCCGCGAAGAAGCCCACGAGGCCATCAAGGAACATGCGGTGGCCGTCGCCAAGGACCTCCGGACCGGCAAGGTGGACCGGAACGACCTCGTCGACCGTTTGGCGGCTGACGCTCGCCTCCGTCTGCCTAAGGCCGTCCTCATGGATGCCGTCACCAAGGCTGGGGAACTGACGGGGTCGGCCCAGGCTCAGGTCGGGGCATTCTCCTTGGCCGTGCAGGCTTGGACGAAAAAAGTGCCCGAGTCCCAGCAAATCAAGGCTGGACGCATCCTTTAAGCCGCGTTGGGCGGGCGAGTCGGGGTGGGGCGGGGTTTTCCGTATTGCCAAGGGGCGGGGGGCTTCCCAAAACCCACCTTTCACCTGTTCCCTCCCATGTCTTCCCTCTCTGGTAACCTTCTCGTCGCGCAAAGCGGCGGTCCCACGCCCGTCATCAACGCCAGCCTCGCCGGTGTCATTGCCGAGGCCCTGAACCATGAAGACGAAATCGTCGAAATCCTTGGTGGCCTCAATGGCATCCAAGGCATCCTGCACGAGCAGCTGATTGACCTCGCCGAAGAGTCCCAGCAGACCCTGCGTAACCTCGAGCACACCCCGGGTGCTGCCCTCGGGACCTGCCGCTACAAGGTTAAGAAGCAGGAGGACTTTGACCGTATCCTCCAGGTCTTCGAAGCGCACAACATCCGTTACTTCCACTACATCGGTGGCAACGATTCCCAAGACACCGCGGCGAAGATTGATGCCCTCGCCAAGGAGCGCGGTTATGAACTCCGCGTCATCGGCGTGCCTAAGACGATCGACAACGATTTGCCCCTCACCGACCACTGCCCAGGCTACGGTTCCGTCGCCAAGCACATCGCCCTGACCGTACGCGAAATGTCGCTCGATAACGCTGCCATGGGCCGCAACGACTTCGTTTCCGTCCTTGAAGTCATGGGTCGTAATGCGGGTTGGCTCGCCGCCGCCTCCGTCCTTGCTCAGCGCCAGGACAAGCGCGACGACTCCAAGAACGCCGCTAAGAATACCCACTACAGCTGTTCGGCCCCCCACATCGTGCTCCTGCCGGAAGTTCCGTTCAATGCCGACAACTTCATCCGCCGCGTCGAAGAAGTTTTGAAGACCAACCTCCACTGCTTCGTCGTCGTTTCCGAAGGCGTGCAGGACGAGGC
>CAIYAN010000411.1 GCA_903924185.1 uncultured Opitutia bacterium
CAGCGTGAACCCTGAACAGGTTACCGCCGCCGCTGGTTTCCAGACCGACCTCAAGGCCGACTCCCTCGACCTCGTCGAGATCATCATGGCTTTTGAAGACGAGTTTGGGATCGCTTCAATCCCCGAAGATAAGGCCGCCTCCATGAAGACCGTGGGCGACGCCATCGAGTTCATTAAGGCTAACGCCACCAAGTAATTTCCACGGGTTATCATAGCCCGTCACTGTGAGCACCGCTAGCCAGTCCCGCAGAGTCGTCGTCACCGGCATCGGTTGCCTGTCGGCTCTCGGTCCGGATACGGCCAGTTTCTGGGACGGCCTGATCAAGGGGCGTTCTGGAATCTCACGTCTCACCCGTTTTGACCCCACGGACTTCCCCTCCAAGGTTGGCGGTGAAATCCGTGATTTCGACCCGGGTAAGTTCATGGACCCAAAGGAGGCCAAGCGGAATGACCGCTACACGCAGTATGCTGTCGCTGCTTCGCGGATGGCCATCGAAGACGCCCAGGTCGATACGACTAAACTCAATTCCGAGCGCTTCGGCGTGATCATCGGTTCGGGCATCGGCGGGATGGAGACCATCGAGAACCAAGCCCGTGTGCTCATCGAGCGTGGACCCAGCCGGGTTTCTCCTTTTACGATCCCTTCCTTGATTGCCAACATCGCCTCCGGCGTAGTGGCCATTGAGTTTCAGGCTAAGTCCGTCAATTTCGGCGTGGTCTCTGCTTGTGCCTCGGGTTCGCACGCCCTCGGTGAAGCGATGCGCCATATCCGTGACGGCCACGCCGACATCATGCTGTCCGGTGGTTCGGAAGCCTGCATCACCCGCCTGAGTTACGCTGGTTTCTGTAACATGAAGGCCATGTCGACCGATTTCAACGACACGCCCGAAAAGGCATCTCGCCCCTTTGACAAGCTCCGCGATGGTTTCGTCATGGGTGAAGGCGCTGGCGTGCTCGTGATCGAGTCCCTCGAGCATGCCCAAGCCCGCGGTGCTCGCATCTATTGCGAACTCGCAGGTTACGGTGCCACCTGCGACGCCTATCACATCACCGGCCAAGATCAGGAAGGGAAGGGCCTCGCGCTCTGCCTAAACCGTGCCTTGTCCGAGGCTGGTATCGATAAGTCCGAAGTAAGCTACATCAACGCCCACGGCACCTCGACCCCGATTAATGACCGTTGCGAGACGCTCGCCATTAAGCGCGTCTTTGGCGAACAGGCCCCCAAGATTGCCATTTCCTCGACCAAGTCCATGACGGGTCACCTGCTGGGCGCCGCTGGTGGCGTCGAAGCCGCCGTCTGTGCCCTTGCTATCCGTCATGGTATCGTGCCTCCGACTTTGAATCTCGAGAACCCGGACCCGGATTGTGACCTCGACTACGTGCCTAACCAGGCCCGCAAGATGACGGTCAACGTGGCTATCTCGAATAACCTCGGTTTTGGCGGACATAACGCCTCCTTGGTCTTTAAGGCGTTCAAATAACCCTCAAGGTGGAACTTTTGGGGTTTATGGGGTTAAACTTATAACCCCAGTCTTTTCCTATGCGCCTTACCTCCCTCGCCTCCTTGGCCCTGTTGGCTAGCCTACCTCTCTCGGGTTGGAGCCAAGAAGTCGCCGCCCCCACGCACATCCAAGTAACCACGACGTTCACCCGAAAGGACGCCAGCGGCAAGGTCGACACCATCACCTCTCCGACGGTTGTAGCGATCTCGGGTAAGCAAGCGACTATTGGGGTCGGCGGTGCTGATGGCGGCATTAATTTCAGCGTCACCCCGACGGTGGGTGCCGATGGGGCGATTGCCTTGAAGATGGATACGCAGGTCAAGACCAAGGCTGATCCGGCGACCCAAAATCCCGACGAGTTGCGCCGCAAGCAAAAGGAAGCCGCGCGCCAGAAGTCTAATATGCCCATCTTACATTCGGCGATTCCGACCGAAGGTCTCTATTCCGTCGAAGATATTGCGGGGACTCGCCGCTGGCTGAAGGTCGGTCGCTTGGTCGATGGCTGGACGATTAAGTCCTACGATGAGAAGCGTGAAGTGCTCACGATTTCCCAGCTCGGCAAGGTGCAGGAACTGACCTTGCATAAGGCCATTGTCGATGGCCTGGCGGTGACCCATGGAAACAGCACCACCGCTTCGGTGAAGTCGGGTGAGTCGACCAAGTTCACCACCCCCGAAGGCGTCGAGGTCGAGGTGAAGGCGGAAGTGATTCAGATGACCAAGTAAGCGCTCGCCACTTGGTGGGCAATAAAAAGGCCGAGGCATTTGCCTCGGCCTTTTTTCAATGCAGCTATCCGATGTTTACTGATTGCGCCCGGCCATGACGCCGCCATCGACGTCCCAGATTGCACCGGTGACCCAGCCGGCTTCTTCGCTCAGCAGGAAGGCGATAACGGCGCCGACGTCCTTCGGCTGACCCACCCGGCCGATTGGGTGGAATCCGTTGAAGCCCGCCAAGGCTTCAGGAATTTTCTCTTCGGCGATAAAGGTTTTGTAGATGGTGGTCACGACCACGGCTGGGGAGACGGCGTTGACGCGGATTTTATGGTCCGCCAGTTCCATCGCCAAGTGTTGGGTGAGGGCATGGAGGCCGGCCTTGGCCATGGAGTAGGAACTGGAAGGCGTGGCCTTGACCGCTTGCTTGGCCCACATCGAGCCGATGTTGACGATGCTCCCGCCGCCATGGGCTTTCATGTTTTTAGCGACGGCTTGGGTGGCCAAGAAGAGGGCCTCGTTGATGTCGAGGTACTGACGGTAATCCGCTCGGGTTTGGTCGAGGAAGGCTTTCGGGGCAAAGTAACCAGCGGCGTTGACTAGTCCCCGAATGTGGCGGGTGTCTTGCGCGATTTGCGCACAGAGTTTATCCACGCTTTCGGCTTGGCTGAGGTCACACGAAATCGTGGTGACTTCGGGGCAGCCGAGTTGGGTGAGTTCTTTGGCGACGGCGGTCAGTTCACTGGCGCCGCGGGCGATGAGGGTCAGGGGCTGCTTCTGCTGGGCGAGGCGTTTAGCGACATCAAGCGCGATGCCTTTGGAGCCGCCAAGGAGGTAAGTGGTGTAGGGATGGGTCATAGCCCCTCACTATCGTCCCAAGATTTTTTTGAACAAGGCTCAAGGCGTTAAGATGAATAAGGTTAATCGCCTAGACATTGCCTCCAGAGGCTGGCTTCTCCAGCGATTCCGTGGGTATGGAGCCCCGCGGTGATGTCGGCGTGGGTGGGTTCGGTTACCACATGCTTGGGGTCGCTGGGTAGTTCTGGGCAGGCCTGACGGACCAAGGCCCATGCCGCCCAGGCCCGCCATTTCTTAATGTCGGCACGTTCCCCGCGCACGCGGTCGGCGAGGTGTTGGTAATGCACGCGGGCATTGCCGGTGAAAGCGTCGCTGGGTTGGGAGACGAGCCAGCGGATGGCCGCATAAGGGAGCGGGTAGGCCTGCAAGACTTCAGCCGACCCAGCGACGTCGCAGTACAGCGCGCGATCGACGGCCAGTAAGGCTCGGGCGGGCAAGCCATCCAACCAGAGCTGTTGGCCGTATTCTAGGCAGAGTAGATAGAGTTCCGCCCCGCCTTCTTCCCTGAACTCAGCGAGGTCGCGCCAACTCAAGGAGCGTCCGCAGGAGGGCAAGAAAGGGCAGGGCTGGTTCACGCTTAAGGCTTCGCGTACGGATTCGTCTGCTTCTCGTGACCAACCGTCGTGCGCCCGCCATGGCCAGGGTGGAGTACCGTCTCATTCGGTAGCGTGTAGATGCGCGTCCGAATAGAAGTCAGCAGCTCGTTCCAGTTGCCATTAGGTAGGTCGGTCCGTCCCACGGAGCCGCGGAAGATGGCGTCGCCGCAGAAGGCGACTTGATCGCTCGCACAGTAAAAGAGAAGGCTGCCAGGGCAGTGGCCGGGGACGTGGCGCGACTCGAAGGACTTGCCGGCTGCGATGAACGTGGAGCCATCTTCGAGCCAGGTCGTGACCTTGACGGATTGGAAGTCTGCATCGGAGAGCTCAGGAAGCATCGCGAGGTAGCGGTTCTTATAGGCTTCGATATTCTCAATCAGTTCGCGATCCGCTCGGTGCGCGAGGACCTCGGCACCAGCGGCGGCGAAAGCATGGGCCTCGCACATATGGTCCCAGTGACCGTGAGTGAGTAAGAGGTGCGTGAGTTTTAGGCCGCGAACTTTGATTAGCGGTAAGAGGGCCGAAGCTGACCGCTGCGGGGCGTCGACGACGATACACTCTTTGCTGTCGTCAGACGTGATCAGATAGGCGTTGGTCTCGAAAGGCCCGAGCGAGCTGGCTTCAATTTTCATCAGAAAGGGTTAGGAAGGACCAAAGGCTTTAGCCAAGGCTGTTTCAACGATTTCCGGCGGGCGGATAGCTTTGAAGTCGCGGCTAACAAACGCATGCACGGTGAAACCTTCGACGAGGAGTTCGTCCCCGCGCTCAACTTTGTAGGTTAAGTGGAGCCGCGCCCGGGGTTTCTCTGCTAAGGTGACGGTGATGCGGACCCGATCATCAAAGTGTGAGGGGCGGTGGTAGGTCAGGCCAGTCTCAAGCACGGGAAGGAGGAAGCCTTGTTTTTCGAGTTCGCGATAGGGGCAGCCGAGTTGGTCCAGCAAAGCCACGCGCGCCATCTCGAACCAAGGCAGATAGTTACCATGGTAGGTGACGCCCATGGCATCGGTTTCGGCGAAGCGGACCCGAGTTTCGACGGTGGCCTGTGGCATGGGCTTGTTCTGGGTTAAAGGCCCGTGCTTTCCAACCGTAAAGGCTCCTGCTGGGTCGCTTCTCCTTGCCCCCGGCGGGGTGGTCGTGAAGATGGGGCCATGGGTCAGCGCGAGCGATGGATCTTATTCTTGGTCGGCGCCCTAATGGGCGTAGGCGTCCTGTGGGTCGTGCAGACCAATAGCCAGCCCCAGCGTGACGCAAAGCGGCAAGTCCGCGAGGGGCTTAATCTCCCTGGGATGATGTACGACTTCGCGGTGATGCAGAAGGGGTTCTACGGTCATTATGTACTCTGGGAGTCCGTGGAGACACGCCCTGATGGCTCCAAGGTACGGTCCATTGTCACGGGCGGTCGCCGTCGCTACGAGGCCACCGGTCGCGAGCTGGCACAGGAGTATCTTTGGGTTCGGGAAACTTACGCCCAAGGCACGACGCTGGCGGAGTCAGGTCCGGTCACGGACTACGCCTTCCAGTTCGCCGATCGCGTCGCCCTGAAACTAAAGCCTGGGCATCAGGCAGCGGAAGTGAAGCTACCGAGCGGTGACATCGCCCAGCCGGTAGTCGGCAAGCCGGACGAGGCTTTTTTGGCCTTAAAGCAGTGGCATGAGCCGCTCGAGAAAACGCCGTGGGCCGACTTGCCGAAGGTTTTGGCGGCCTTGCGCGCCGACCCCGCGGTGGCTTCGGCCGAACTCATCTCCATCGATTGGAAAAAGGAAGCGGATATCATCCGCGCCAATAGCGGACAGAAATGAAAGACGATCTCCAGCGCAAGGGCACGGTGACCGTGGCAATCAGCCTGACGGTCAATATTTTCTTAGCTGGGCTAAAGCTTATCGTCGGCTTCACGTGTTTTTCGCAGGCCCTCGTGGCGGACGGGATTCATTCCTTGGTCGATATCGCTGGTGATATCGCCGCGTTGATCGGCCTGCGTTTGGCACATCTGCCAAAGGACGAAGACCATCCTTATGGTCATCACCGCTTCTCGACGCTGGCGGCCTTACTCATCTCCTCGCTCGTGCTGCTGTTCTGTCTGGGTTTGGCTTGGCAGTCGCTGAGTGGGCTCGTCTCCGGCGCAGCCGTCAAGAAGCCCGAACTCGCTGCGGCTTGGGTCGCTGGGGCGGCCTTGGTGATTAAGGAAATCTTTTATCAATTCGCCCGCCGCCAAGCCGAGCGCCTCGGCTCGCGCTTGCTCATGGCTAATGCCGCCGACCATCGGGCAGATGCGATTGCATCGCTCCTGGCCCTCGTGGCCGTCGTCGTCGCGAACGTCCATCCAGAATGGGTCGCCCTTGATAAAGTCGTGGGGCTCGTCCTGGCGGGTTGGCTTGGTGCCGAAGGTATCCGCCTTTTCAAGGGCGCCTGCATGGACCTCATTGATACCGCGCCCGAAGAGGCGGTGCTTAAGGACCTGAGTGAACACATCTTGGCCGCCCCCGGTGCCAAGGGTTTCCATGCTTTCCGAGCCCGTCGCTTGGGAGATCGGTTTGAGGTCGATTTCCATCTGCAGGTCGCCGAGACCGCGACGGTCGCCGAAGGTCACGCCATCGCTGGTCGGATTAAGGCTGATATCCTGCGTTCGCATCCGGAGGTCGTTGCCGTGCTCGTGCACGTCGAGCCCGACCACCCGGAGCACCTTAAGCCCGATGGGCACCACGGCTTGGCCAACTGAAACCAGTTTGTTTTGATTAGGTCCGGCTCTCGGCTATTACTCCGGCATGCCCCGTTTCCTTCTCCTTGCCCTTGTGGCTTTGGCGGCCACTGCCCACGCGGCTAAGTCGCCCAATATTGTCTTCATCTTCGCCGATGACCAACGCGCGGATACGATTGCGGCTTTGGGTAATGCGCACATCAAGACCCCGAACCTTGATCGCCTCGTGCAGCGCGGGCTGTCCTTCACGCGCGCCTATATGCAGGGCGGTAATAACGGCGCCACCTGCGTGCCGTCGCGCGCAATGCTGCTGTCGGGTCGACCCTATTTCCACGTCGACGAAAAGCTCATGCGCGACGAGACCTGGCCGCATGCCTTTGGTGAGGCTGGCTACGCGACCTTCGCCGCAGGGAAGTGGCATAATGGGGCCGGATCCGTCGGACGCTCCTTCCAGGCCGCGAAAGCGATGTATATCGGCGGGATGACCAATCCACTGAAGGCACAGGTCTGTGATCTCCTGCCGACGGGTAAGATGGGGCCAGAACGCCTTTCGCCTAAACACCTCTGTGAAGAAGCGACGGATGAGGTGCTAGGCTTTATCAAAGCCCACGACCTAACGAAGCCTTTCTATGCTTACCTGGCTTTCGATGGCCCGCATGACCCGCATATCGTACCTGACGGTTTTCCGGTGACCTACGACCCCGCCAAGATTCCTTTGCCGGCTAACTTCCTGCCGCAGCATCCTTTCAATAACGG
>CAIYAN010000412.1 GCA_903924185.1 uncultured Opitutia bacterium
CCAACCCCTCTCGATTCAGCCCTATCTCACCACCAACGCTGGGCGCTTGGGGTCGAATTTCCAACCAGGTATCAGGAATTGCATAGCGGCCGCGTCGTCGCGGGAGCCGGAGGGGAGCTTGCGATAAAGTTGGTGCGCGGCTTCGAGTTGGGCTGGGTCGATGGCGACACCGAGGCCTGGCTTCTGGGGGACGGTGATCTTGCCGCCCTTAATCTGCAGGGGCTCCTGGGTGAGGCGCTGACCTTCTTGCCAAATCCAATGCGTATCCATCGCCGTGACGTCGCCGGGGGCGGCCGCGCCGACGTGCGTGAACATCGCGAGCGAGATGTCGAAGTGGTTATTGGAGTGCGAACCCCAGGTGAGGCCCCGCTCCGAGCAGACCTGGGCGACCTGCACGGAGCCCTGCATCGTCCAGAAGTGTGGGTCCGCGAGCGGGATGTCCACGGCTTCGAGTTTCAACGCGTGCGCTAGCTGCCGCCAATCGGTGGCAACCATGTTGGTCGCAGTGCGTAGGCCAGTGGCCTTCTTGAACTCGGCCATAATCTCGCGTCCCGAAAAACCACCTTCGGCGCCGCAAGGGTCTTCGGCGTAAGCGAGGACGCCCTTCAGGTTCTGGCAGACCTCGACGGCTTCCTTGAGGAGCCACGCGCCGTTCGGGTCGAGGGTAATGCGGGCCTGCGGGAAGCGGGCAGCCAAGGCTCGGACAGCTTCGACCTCACGGGCGGCACTCAGGACGCCGCCCTTGAGTTTGAAGTCCTGGAAGCCGAAGCGTTCCTGCGCGGCCTCGGCCTGCCGGACGATACTCTCGGGCGTCAACGCTTCATCATTGCGGAGACGGTGCCAAGCGTGGGCGGACGTGGACTCATCGCGATAGCCAAGGGTCGTCTTACGACGGTCGCCGATAAAGAAGAGGTAGCCGAGCATCTCGACCTCAGAGCGCTGTTGGCCCTTACCTAATAACGCTGCCACGGGCTTTTGCTGGAACTGGCCGAGCAGGTCGAGCAGGGCGGACTCAATCGCCGTGACGGCGTGGATGGTCACGCGCAGGTCAAAGGTCTGCAGGCCGCGGCCACCGGCGTCGCGATCGGAGAAGGCGGCGCTGACCTTAGCTAACAACGACGCGTAGTCGGCGATGGGTTGTCCGAGCAGTAGGGCCGTCGCGTCCTCAACCGTTTGGCGGATCTTCTCACCGCCGGGAACTTCCCCGAGGCCAGTGTGGCCGGCGTTATCGGTGATGAGGATGATATTACGGGTAAAGAAAGGTCCGTGGGCGCCGCTGAGGTTGAGCAGCATGCTATCGTGACCGGCGACCGGGACGACCCGGACAGATTGGATCAGGGGAGAGGGCATCGTGAAAGTGTGGGGTTAAGCCCTAGGCTTAGTACGGACGAGGAAGACGAGGCCCGCGGCGAGCACGGAGGCGACGGCGAGGCCGTAGAGGCCATACTGGACGGAGCCAGTAGCCTTCTCGAGGTGCCCGAAGACCGTCGGGGCCACGAACCCACCGAGGTTACCCAAGGAGTTGATGAGGGCGATGACCGCCGCCGCAATGCGGACGTCGAGGTAGCCTTGCGCGATGGGCCAGAAGAGGGACGAGGCCGACTTGAATCCGAGCGCTGCGAAGCAGATGGCGATAAAGGCGAAGACCGGTCCACCCGTGGTCGACAGGAACATCCCCGTGGCCGCGACCACCAGCGCGCCCGCCACCCAGAGTTGCGGCCACTTCCAGCGCGCCGCGCCAGCGGCCGCCAGATACATGCCGAGAATCGAAATCGTCCACGGGATGGAGTTCAGGAAACCAACCTGGAGGTCGGAGAGGTCGCCCATCTTGCGGATGATACTGGGGAGCCAGAAGGTCGCCGCGTAGATCGTCAGTTGGATGGCAAAGTAGATGACGCAGAAGAGGATAATCTGCGGGTCGCGGAGAAGGCGGAAGATGCCGGGCCGTTCGGTCTGGTTGGCTTCGCGCTCACGTTGTTCGGCGTCGATGGTCTCTTCTAACGCCTGCTTTTCTTCGGCGGAAAGCCAGCGGGCATCGCGTGGCAGGGAGTCGAGCCAGAACCAGGCGCCCACACCGATGACGACCGAGAAGAGTCCTTCGATGAACAACATGCTCTGCCAGCCCTTGAGGCCGAGGACCGACGTCTGCATGAGGGCACCGGATAACGGGCCGGAAAGGATGGAGGCGATGGCGGAGCCGCTGAGGAAAAGGGCAATGGCCTTACCGCGCTCCGCGGCGGGTAGCCAGCGGGTGAAGTAGTAGATGACTCCTGGGAAGAAGCCGGCTTCGGCGGCGCCTAGTGCGAAGCGTAAGGTATAGAACTCTGTCTCGTTACGCGCAAAGGCCATGAGCGACGCCACGACCCCCCAGGTGATGGTAATTCGGGTTAGCCACAGGCGCGCCCCGAACTTCTCCAGTAGCATGTTTGACGGCACCTCGAAGAGGGCGTAGCCGATGAAGAACAAGCCCGCACCTAGTCCGTAGGCGGCGCTATCGAGGCCGAGGTCGGAGCTGAGGTGCTGCCGGATGAAGCCGATATTTACCCGGTCCAGATAGTTCACGATGAACATCACGATGAACAACGGCAGGATACGCCGCTTTACCTTGGCGACGGCGGTGCCCAGGTGGAGAGACGGGCCTTCGACAAACTCAGCCATAACGGTTTACTTGACGCCGGCTTGGGCGATGAGGGCGGCGAGTTGTTCGACTTCCGCAGGTTTGAGGTCGGTCAAGGGCGCGCGGACGGGGCCGGCACTATGGCCGACAATGGTCGCCCCAGCTTTGATGATACTCAC
>CAIYAN010000413.1 GCA_903924185.1 uncultured Opitutia bacterium
ACCATACCATGGCCACCAAAGTAGCTATCAACGGATTCGGCCGCATCGGCCGTCTCGTCTTCCGCGCCCTCGTCGAACAGGGCCACCTCGGCACGACCTTCGACGTCGTCGCCGTCGGCGATATCGTCCCTGCGGACAACCTCGCCTACCTCCTGAAGTACGACTCCACGCAGGGTCGCTTCAACGGCACCGTCTCCTCCAAGAAGTCCTCCCCGGACAAGCTGGAAGACGACGTCCTCGTCGTGAACGGTAAGGAAATCCTCGTGGTTTCTGCCAAGTCCCCCGCTGAACTCCCTTGGGGTAAACTCGGCGTCGAAGTCGTCATCGAATCGACCGGCCTCTTCACCGAAGCTGCCAAGGCCAAGGGTCACCTCGAAGCCGGCGCCAAGAAGGTCATCATCTCCGCTCCCGCCAAGGATGAAGACATCACCGTCGTTATCGGCGTCAACGACGACAAGTACGACCCGGCCATTCACCACATCATCTCCAACGCTTCCTGCACCACGAACTGCCTCGCGCCGCTCGTCCACGTGCTCCTGAAGGAAGGCTTCGGCGTCGCCGAAGGCCTGATGACCACGGTCCACGCTTACACCGCCACCCAGAAGACCGTTGATGGCCCCTCCAAGAAGGATTGGAAGGGTGGGCGCTCCGCTGCGATCAACATCATCCCGTCCGCCACGGGTGCTGCCCGCGCCGTCGCCCTCGTCATCCCCGAAGTGAAGGGCAAGCTGACGGGCATGGCCTTCCGCGTGCCGACCCCGACCGTCTCGGTCGTCGACCTCACCGTTAAGACCACCAAGGAAACCTCCCTCGCCGAAATCAAGGCCGCCCTCAAGAAGGCGTCTGAGACCTACATGAAGGGTATCCTCGCCTACACGGACGAAGAAGTCGTTTCTTCTGACTTCATTCACGACAAGAGCTCGTCGATCTTCGACGCCGGCTCCTCGATCGAGCTGAACAAGAACTTCTTCAAGCTCATCAGCTGGTACGACAACGAGTGGGGCTACTCCAACCGCGTCGTCGAGCTCCTCGGTAAGGTCACGGCTAAGCTCTAAGTTTAGTCCGATCCACCTGACGACAGGCGACCCTCGGGTCGCCTGTTTTGTTTTAGGCTCCGGAAGGTGGGGTGGGGTAGGGGGCAGGTGTCAGTTTGGGTCCTCCGCTGGTTTAGCCTTCCCACGGCTGGCGGAACTCCTTTCTCTCCTGCTTTCCGACCATGCCTGTACCTTCTCTCCGCGATCTCGGTTCCGTCTCTGGTCTCCGCGCCCTCGTGCGCGTCGACTTCAATGTCCCTCAGGACAAGAAGACCGGTGCCATCACCAATACCCAGCGGATCGCTGCGGCCTTGCCGACCATCAAGTTCCTCTTGGAGGGTGGTGCCTCCCTGGTGCTGATGTCGCACCTCGGCCGTCCGGACGGTAAGGTCGTGGAGAAGTTCTCTCTGCGTGCGGTCGCCGTCGAGCTCGAGAAGCTCCTGGGCCGCCCGGTGCAGTTCATCCCGAGCTGTGTGGGCCCTGAAGCCGAAGCCGCTTCGAAGGCCCTCAAGGCCGGTGAAGTCCTGCTCCTCGAAAACCTCCGTTTCCACATCGAAGAAGAAGGTAAAGTGAAGCTCGAAGACGGCACCAGCATGAAGGCTGATCCCGTCAAGGTTGCCGAGTTCCGCGCGTCGCTTTCCCGCCTCGGCGACGTCTACGTCAACGATGCTTTCGGTACCGCCCACCGCGCCCACTCCTCGATGGTCGGCGTCAATTTACCCCGTAAATCCGCGGGTTTCCTGCTCGAAGCCGAACTCAAGGCTTTCGATATTGTGCTCAACAATCCGCAGCGTCCGTTGCTTGCAATCCTCGGCGGCGCCAAAATCGCCGACAAGATTCCGCTCATCCGCAACCTCATCGAGAAGGCGGATGAAATCATCATCGGCGGCGGCATGGCCTACACCTTCCGCAAGGTCTGTGATGGGATGGAAATCGGCAACTCCCTCTACGACGCCGAAGGCGCTAAGATTGTCCAGGAACTCCTCGATAAGGCCAAGGCTCGCGGCGTGAAGGTCACCTTACCCGTCGACTTCAACTGCGGCGACAAGTTCTCGCCTGATTCCAA
>CAIYAN010000414.1 GCA_903924185.1 uncultured Opitutia bacterium
CTTGAAGAACGGCTTCGACCACTTCTTCGGCTACAACTGCCAGCGCCATGCGCATAGTTACTTCCCGACCTACCTCTACCGCGACGACCAACGCTTCGAACTGCCCGGCAACGATGGCAAGGGCGTCGGCAAGACCTACGCGCAGGAACTTATCCAGCAGGACGTCGAGTCCTGGATTCGAGCACAGAAGGATAAGCCTTTCTTCCTCTTCTACGCCATTACCCTGCCCCACGCCCGCAACGAGATCGACGACCTAGGCATCTACAAAGACAAGCCCTGGACGCCCACGCAGAAGGCCTACGCTGCACAAGTCACGCGCCTCGACTCCGACGTGGGCCGCGTGCTCAAACTACTGAAGGAACTCGGCCTCGACGAAAATACCTTGGTGATGACCGCGGGCGACAATGGCTCATCGTTCGCGCCGACGTCTGAGCTCGGTAAACTTTTCGACCAAGCATCCAATGGGCTCCGCGGCTACAAGCGCGGACTCTACGAAGGCGCCCTCCGTCAAGCCGCCCTCGCCCGCTGGCCCGGCAAGGTCCCCGCTGGCCGCGTGAGCGATGTGCCTTGGGCTTTCTGGGATTACCTACCAACGGCCTTGGAACTCTCTGGCACGACGGCGCCCACTGGCCTGAAGACCGACGGCATCTCGCTCGCTTCTTTCTTGCAAGGCGGCCCTGCCCCGAAGCGCGATTACTTCTACTGGGAACTCCACGAGGCGCAGTCACTGCAAGCCGCCCGCTGGGCCGACTGGAAGGCCGTTCGCAACGGGCCCGCTGCCAAGATGGAAATCTACGACCTCAAGGCCGACGCGAACGAGAAGAGCGACCTCGCGGACAAACGGCCCGACCTTGTCGAGAAGGCGCTAGCGATTTTCAAGGACGCCCACGTCGACCACCCCGAGTGGCCGATGCGGACGCAGAAACAGATGCAGGACGCGAACAAAGCCCGCAAGACCGAGTCCAAGTAATCATGAAACTCCGCAAGCTCGGCTGTTCCGACCTCCACCTGACGCCCGTCGGCCTCGGCACTTGGGCCATGGGTGGCGGCGATTGGAAATTTGGCTGGGGGCCGCAGGACGACGCCCTTTCCGTCCGCACCATCCACGAAGCACTCGACCTCGGCATCAACTGGCTCGATACGGCACCGGTCTACGGCCTCGGACACTGCGAAGACGTCGTTGGCCGCGCGCTCAAAGAACTCAAGGGAGCCCGACCGATTATTTCGACGAAGTGCGAACGCTGCTGGGAAGCCGACGGCACCATCGTGCCACGCCTCAAGCGTGCGAGCATCCACCGCGAGATTGAGGATAGCCTACGCCGCCTCGGCGTGGACGTCATCGACATGTACCAGATTCACTGGCCGCAGCCCGACGAGGATATTGAGGAAGGCTGGTCGGCCATCGCGGAACTCGTGCAGGCCGGCAAGGTCCGCTGGGCGGGCGTGAGCAACTTCAACGTCGCGCAGCTCAAGCGCCTCCAACCGATTCATCCAGTGGCCTTCCTGCAGCCGCCCTACAGTATGATTAACCCCGGCATCGAAGCGGAAATTATCCCGTACTGTGAAGCGAACGACATTGGCCTCATCCCCTACAGCCCGATGCAGAAAGGACTCCTCAGCGGCAAGGTCACGCGCGCTTGGGTCGATGCCCTGCCTGCGACCGACCACCGTCGCGGCGACCCTCAGTTTAACGAACCGCTGCTCTCCAAGAACATCGCCCTGAATGATGTGCTCCGCCAGGTCGCGACGCGCCTTGGCACGACGCCCGCCGAACTCGCCATCGCCTGGGTGCTCCGCCAACCACGCGTCACCGCCGCCATCGTCGGCGCTCGCAAGCCCGGCCAGATTACCGAGACCATCGGCGGCGGCCGCCTCGCGATTCCGGCGGACACACTCGCGGAAATCGCGAAGGCGTTAGGTTGAGCACATTGCACAGGTAGGGTTAGCACTGCGTGCTAACCTAGCAGCCTATGATTAGAGGATGACGAGGTCAGCGACGCAGTCGCGCCCCGGCCCCATCCCCCATCCCCTATCCCCCATCACCTCCCTGAGGCTTAATCTCCCCTTAACCCTCCTTCCTTTATAATTACCCGCATGAGTCCCGCCGTCCGCCTCTTGGCCCTGCTCGCCGCTGCCTACGCTATGCCCTCGCTCCACGCGCATATCCCACCGGTCGAGGCGAAGTACCGTGA
>CAIYAN010000415.1 GCA_903924185.1 uncultured Opitutia bacterium
GAAGCGGTGGCGAAGCTCAATGCCTCCGGCCGCTTCAAGGTTCGTGTCCTCACCGGCAGTGAAGTCGATATTCTCGGCGAAGGGGAACTCGACTTCGCGAACGACGTCCTCGCCCAACTCGATTTCGTCGTGGCGTCGGTTCATAATCGGTTCGGCCTCGATCGCGACGCGCAGACGGCGCGAATCATCAAGGCTATCGAGAATGAGCACGTGGATATGGTCGGACACCTCACCGGCCGCCTCTTGAATAAGCGCGAGCCGTACGAGCTCGATATTGCCAAGGTCATCGACGCCGCGGCCGCGAACGATACCATCATCGAACTGAACGCGAACCCATGGCGCCTCGATATGGACTGGCGCTGGTGGCGACGGGCGGCGGAGAAGGGCGTGCTGACGTCCATTAATCCGGACGCCCACGACATTGAACAGTTAGCTTTTGCAGCCCATGGCGTGCGCATCGCCCGCAAGGGCTGGCTGACCAAGGAGCAGGTACTGAATACCCGTACCTTGGCGGAGGTCCTCAAGTGGCTGGGCCGCTAACGGCGGGTTACGGCTCGCCCTGTCGGGGGTTGCTCTCCTATTAGAGAGGGATGCTGCACGACAAACGCCGCCTCCTCCTTATCGCGGGCCCTTGCTCCCTGGAGTCCGAGTCCAACTGCCGGACCGTGGCCACTGAGTTGAAGGCCCTCGCCGCAAAGCACCCGGAGCTGAATATCATCTTCAAAGGCTCTTACGATAAGGCCAACCGTACCTCCCTCTCGGGTGATCGTGGTCCCGGCATGCAGGCAGGCCTCGAGCTCCTCGCGATGGTGAAAAAAGATTTCGGCTTCAACGTGCTCACTGACATTCATGGCCCCGAGCAGTGCGAAGCGGTCGGTAAGGTCGTCGACGTCTTGCAGGTGCCGGCCTTCATGTGCCGACAGACTGATCTCCTCGTAGCCGCCGCCCAAACCGGCAAAGTCGTCAACGTGAAGAAGGGCCAGTTCCTCTCGCCCTTCGAAATGCGCTTCGTCGTGGATAAGCTCGAAGGTGCCCAGGCCGCCGAGATTTGGCAGACCGATCGCGGCACGACTTTCGGTTACCAGAACCTCGTCGTCGATATGCGGTCCTTCCCCATTATGGCTGGCTTTGGTCATCCGACGATCATGGACGCCACGCATGCCGTGCAGCTCCCGGGTGCTGCGGGTGGCTCTTCGGGCGGCCAGCGTGAATACGTGCCGGTCCTCGCCAAGGCCGCCCTCGCGGCTGGGGCGGATGGTCTCTTCATGGAAACGCACCCGGATCCAGCGAAGGCAATCTCCGATGGTCCTTCCCAGGTGCCGTTGGCTGACTTCCCTGCGCTCGTGGAGTCCTGCCTTCGCGTCTGGAAAGCCGTCCGCGCTTAAGTGTCGAAGAGCCGTTGCGCGGCGGCGCGGTCTAATTTGCCCCGAGCATCCATGGGGAGCTCTGCGACGAAGATGTATTGCTTCGGGCGGGCCGCGGGCTCGAGGCGCTCAGCCAAGCGGCGCAGCGCTGGTTCGAGTTCCGCCCCCCCAACCACCAAGGAAACCACCCGCTCGCCCCATTGGGGATCAGGCCGCCCGAACACATGCGTCGTGGCGGCCGTAGCGAAGACGCTTTCGACCCGGCTGGGGTCGACCTTTTCTCCACCCGAGACGATAACCCGATCGGCCCGCCCGAGGATGCGAACGGTGCCGTCCGGGCCCAGCTCCGCGCGGTCTTGCGTGAGGAAGCCGCCGGCTGCAATGGTTTCAATCGGCCAGATGGCGTGGGCGAGTGCGGGCGTCGCGACCGTCAGGATATCGTCTGCGAGTCCGAGGTGTACACCCGGCAGCGGCACGCCGCGGGGCGGTTGGTTCTTCCAAATGGTTTCTGGCGGGCACACGGCACAGGCCGCCGCGGTTTCGGTCATGCCGTAAGTTAGAAAGACGGGTAGGCGACGGTCGCGGATTTCACGCAAGCAAGCGGGCGGGACGGAGGAGCCGCCCAGCAGCACGACGTGAAAGCGCTTGAGCCAAGCCTCCCCATCGGGATGCGCGAGCACGCGCAAGAGCTGTGCCGGAACTAAGGAGGCGATACGCGTGCCGTCCGTCGGTAGTTTGACCGTTGGCAGCGGCGCGTCAGCGGGGAAGCGGCCATCGAGCACGACGTGGCGTCCGCCCGTGACGGCAGCACGCACGAAGGGCATCAGTCCACTCACATGCCAAGGGGGCGTCAACGTTGCGCCATGCAGCGTGGGTGCGAGGCCGCGCACGCTGAGAAAATCACCCAGGGATCGGACCGCGGCGGCGAGTGATATGGGGTCATGGACTGCGAATTTCACCGTGCCGCCCGTGCCGCCCGTCGGAATCATCGTCCGCCCACGGCCGCTCGCTGGCCAGTCTGCTGGGGCCGGGCCCGTGGGCGTGAGTTCCGCGCCGATGATGCGCGTGCCGGCAGGAATGAGGCGAGCGGCGGCAGCCATTTCTTCGGGCCCCCACTGAGGGTTCCCTAAGAATATCGGCAGTTCGGCCCCCCAAGCCGCGGCGACTTCGGACAGGTAGGCTGTGTGATCGCGATGAAAGACGGCGACAGCGTTCATGTGAGGTCGCGCCAGAACTGCTCCCAGCTGATATCGAGTGCACCACGCGCCTCGGGCCCGCTGACGTGCCGGTCGCGGCCATCCATTT
Organism: uncultured Opitutia bacterium; assembly: GCA_903924185.1. Classification (GTDB taxonomy): domain Bacteria; phylum Verrucomicrobiota; class Verrucomicrobiia; order Opitutales; family UBA953; genus UBA953. The sequence goes on from CAIYAN010000415.1 coordinate 2,670, forward strand.
CAAAGCGGCCGAGCGTATCGAAGCCCACCGCGGACGTTGCGAGGTCTTGTGCGGCCAACCATAAGGCGCCTTGTCGGCCAATGGCGGTTTCAAAGCAGGATGAATAAGTCACGGCGCGGGTGGCGTCCGCCTTTCGCCAGGCGAGGAAGTGATCCCAGTC
>CAIYAN010000416.1 GCA_903924185.1 uncultured Opitutia bacterium
GCAGGTCAGCTGCACCCAGATCTCTAATTTGAGGAGGCTCTGGGCAAATAGCCCCAACCCTAATAACGTCATGGCAGCAATGGCCCAGAGTGCGATGCGTCGGCGGTTATGCGTGTCGGCGACATGACCGGCAAAAAGAACTGCACCGACAAAGGGGATGACCTCCGCGAGGCCAATCGCGCCCAAGGCTAAGGCAGCGTTGGCCGTGTCGGACTCAGTCAACTGGAAGACCTGCCAAGCCACCGCGACGCCTTGAATTTGGATGCCGAGTGTGCCGAGCACAATCGCGCCGAGGTACAGGCGGAACGAGCCGTGCTGAACGGCAGAGGCCTGGGGCGCGGTGGACATTGCGCCGAGTTAGGGCGGGAGCGACCCGCTAGGCAACCACGCCTTTGACGACTGTACCTGCGATGTCCGTGAGGCGGTAGTAGCGCCCTTGGAACTTGAAGGTCTGACGTTCGTGATCGACGCCGAGCAGGTGCTGCATGGTGGCGTGCAAGTCGTGGACGTGCACCTGGTCCTTCACGATGTTGTAGCCGAATTCATCGGTCTGGCCGTAGGCTTGGCCGCCTTTAACGCCGCCGCCCGCCATCCAGAGGCTGAAGCAGCGCGGGTGGTGATCGCGGCCGTAGTTGTCCTTGGTAATCTTACCTTGGCTGTAGGCGGTGCGGCCAAACTCTCCGCCCGAGATCACGAGCGTGTCCTCAAGGAGGCCGCGTTGTTTGAGGTCCTTGATGAGAGCCGCGGAAGCTTGGTCGGTCTGCTTGCACTGGCGCGAGATGCCGCCAGGCAGGCCGCCATGCTGGTCCCAGCCTTGGTGGAAGAGTTGGACGAAGCGGACGCCTTTTTCAATCAGTCGGCGGGCCTGCAGGCAGTTGGCGGCGAAGGATCCCGGGGTCTTCACGCTTTCGCCGTACATGGCGAGCGTTGCCGCCGATTCTTTGGAGAAGTCGGCAACTTCGGGTACGCTCGTTTGCATGCGGTAAGCCATCTCGGCTTGGGCCAGACGGGCATCGACCTCGGGGTCGAGTTCGGTGGCACGTTGATCGGCGTTTAACTTACCGAGGGTGTCGAGCATGCCGCGTCGGGCGTGCGGAGAAACGCCTTCAGGGTTCGTCAAATAAAGTACGGGTTCCTTGCCGGCCTTGAACTGGACGCCTTGGTGTTCCGAGGGCAGGAAGCCCGAGCCCCACAGGCGAGAGTAGAGCGGCTGATCCTTGCTCGCATCTTGCGAGACCATGACGATGAAAGCCGGTAGGTTTTCGTTCATGCTGCCGAGACCGTAGGAAGCCCAAGCGCCCATCGATGGCCGGCCGGCAACCTGATTGCCCGAACAGAAAAACGTGATGGCCGGGTCGTGGTTGATTGCCTCGGTGTGCATCGAGCGGATGACACAGAGGTCATCGGCCATTTCGCCGGTGTGGCTGAGGAGGTCGCTGTATTCGATGCCTGACTTCCCATACTTCTTAAAGTTAGTGAAGGAACCGGCGAGCGGGAGTGTCGCCTGGTAACCACTCATGCCCGTGAGCCGTTGACCTTGGCGGACCGAATCCGGCAGCGGCTGCATATGGCGTTCGCGCAGCAGCGGCTTGGGGTCGAGGGTTTCGAACTGCGAAGGGCCGCCAGCCTGGAAGAGGTAGATCACCCGCTTAGCCTTGCCCGGGAAGTGCGTGCCCTTGGGGAGTGGCGCCGCGTGGGCATCTCCCATGATGCCACGCATCGCCATGGCACCGAGGCCGAGGGCCGACGCGCCTAGGAAGTGGCGCCGCGTGTGCTGCATGAGGCCGTCGTAACTAGGGAGGGGGTGGCTCATGGGATTAGCGGGAAGTCACGGCGGCATCGCTCGCCAAGATGGTGGAACAGACGAGCGTGAGCGCGGCCAAGGCCGGGTCAGCTGAGATGGCCGCGGCTTTGGCCGGGGCAGCGGCACGCTTGCCCTTGGGCTCGGCCTTGGCCTTCGGGTCGGGCTTTGGTTCGGTCGCAACGGGCTCGACGGGGGCGACGGGAGTGAGTTGCGCCAGCTGAGCTTTCTGTTGGGTGTAGAGTTCCACTAACGCGGTGAGCTCAGTCGGGCGAGGGGAGCGGGTGCAGACATGACGGAAGGCCAAGGCAATCTGATCCTTCGGGTCCGTGGCTTCCTTGCTGACGCGTAAGGCGATTTGCTGGGCCGACTCCACGAAGCCAGGATTGTTCAGCAGTACCAGCGCCTGGAGAGGTGTGTTGGTGTTGAGGCGTTTGGGTTGGCAGATTTCGCGGGAGCCGGCATCGAAGATTAGCATGTTGTCCGGCGGTGCGGTGCGTTTACGGAAGGTATAGACGCTCCGGCGATGGGCGTTTTCCTGCACGCTGGCGCCGCCGACTTTTTCAACGAGTTTGCCGGAGGCCAAAAGGGCTTGGTCGCGGACCATCTCGGCGGTCAGGCGCAGCACCGGGCCGCGAGCGAGCCACTTGTTGGCCGGGTCGATTTCGCGGGCGGCGGCCGTGGGCGTTGACGCCTGTTGGAACGTTGCGCTCAGCACCAATCGACGGAGCATCGCCTTCGTATTCCAGCCGCCACGGACGAAGTCGACGGCGAGGGTATCGAGTAATTCCGGGTGCGACGCTTGGTCGCCTTGCAGGCCGAGGTTTTCGCTTGAAGCGACAAGTCCATTACCAAAGACATGCGCCCACAGTCGATTGACGGCCACGCGGGCGGTCAGCGGATTTTTCGGGTCAGTCAGCCAGCGGGCGAGTCCGAGTCGATTGCGCGGCTGTTTTTCGTCCCAGGGGAAGACTTGGGTGGGCACGCCTGGCGCGCACGGCTTGGTGAGGTCGGGCTTGTCGTATTCACCGCGGGTGAGCACGTAGGCCATAGGTGCCAAAGGGGAATGCTCC
>CAIYAN010000417.1 GCA_903924185.1 uncultured Opitutia bacterium
CATTTCTTCCCGGGCGGCCTGTTAATCGTCGGGGAGCTCGTCCCTTAAAACCTTTCTTATCGACGCCCAGCCTTGACCGTGTCCAGCCCCGCGGCAAACTCGTCCATCTCCCCAACCTCCCTATCCCATCATGCGTTTCGGCCTTAACACCTTCCTCTATGCCTCGCCGTTTACCAACGAGAGCGTTTCCATGTTCAAGAAGCTCAAGAAGTGGGGCTTCGACACCGTCGAAATCGCCATCGAAGATCCTTCGCATGTCGACCCGGCTTTCCTCAAGGCCGCCGCCGCTAATGCCGGTATCGCCATCGGTTCCGTCTGTGCCGCGATGGGCCCGGGCCGCGACTTCCGTGGCAGCGCCGCTGACCAGAAGACCGCGCAGAAGTACCTAACGGCCCTCGTTGATCAAGCCGCCGCCATGGGCTGCCCGCGCATCATCGGCCCGCTCTATTCCGTCGTCGGCCTCATCGGCTCGCATGACGACAAGACCAAGGCCCAGCACTTCAAGCTCGTCGTGAAAAACCTCAAGCAGCTCGCCAAGCACGCCGAGAAGAAGGGCGTCCTCCTCTGCGTCGAGCCCCTCAACCGCTTCGAGACCGACTTCCTCAACACTTGCGACCAAGGCCTGCGCCTCGTGAAGGCCGTCAACTCCCCGGCCGTAAAACTCCACCTCGACACGTTCCACATGAACATCGAAGAGAAGAATCAAGGCGCCGCCATCCTCAAGGCTGGTAAGCACCTCGGCCACTTCCATGCCTGCGGCACCGACCGTGGCACCCCTGGTGGCGACTCCCTTGATTGGAAGCCCATCGTGGCTGCGCTCAAGAAGATCGGCTACAAGAACGACGTCGTCATCGAGTCCTTCACCACCGACGTGAAGGTAATCGCCCGAGCCGCCGCCATCTGGCGCGCCATGGAGCCGAACCGCGATGATATCCCGGTGAAGGGCCTGAAGAACATGCACCGCCTCTTCGGCCGCACCAAATAATTCCACGAACATGAAACTCCACACCCCCCTCCTCGCGCTCCTCGCGCTCGCCTCGACGGCTTTCGCCGAGGACAAAAACCTCTTCAACGGCAAGGACCTGACGGGCTGGAAGGGCCTCGACTTCTGGTCCGTTGAAGACGGCTGCATCGTCGGTCGCACGACCAAGGAGAAGCCAACCAAGGGTAACACCTTCCTCGTCTACAAGGATGAGGTCGCGGACTTCGAGCTCACCTTTAAGTACAAGATTGTCGGCGGAAATTCGGGCGTCCAGTACCGCTCCAAGCTCACCGACGAGAAAGCGTTTGTGGTGGCCGGCTACCAGGCCGACTTCGAAGCGGGCAAGACCTACTCGGGTATCCTCTACGAAGAAAAAGGTCGCGGTATCTTGGCCCAGCGTGGCCAGAAGACCGTCATCAAGGAAGGCGCTGCTCCGAACAAGCCTAAGATCGAAGTCGCTGGTGAAGTCGGTAAATCCGCCGAGATCCAGGCTAAGATTAAGTCCGAGGACTGGAATGACTATCGTATCGTCGCTCAGGGCGGCCACCTGCAGCACTTCATCAACGGCGTCCAGACCATCGACGTCACCGATGAAACCGCGATCGGCGCCAAGAAGGGCATCCTCGCCCTCCAG
>CAIYAN010000418.1 GCA_903924185.1 uncultured Opitutia bacterium
CGATAGACCTGCACCTTGCCGGGCGCGGAGACGCCACGACGATTATACTGCTGGGCGCCTTCAAAGACATAGACCCGCTCGGCCTTCACGCCCGTGGCCCGCACGAACTCAACCTGCTTGATCTCCTTGTCGCGCAGGGTCGCCGGATTACCCAGCGTATAGAGGTGAAATTCGTCGAAGGACTTCTCGGTGACAACCTTGGAGGCGCTTCTGGCCATACCATCCGCCATCATCATAGGTGTCGCCTCCGGGTATTCCGGCTGCGCGCGGTTCACATCGCCAGCCATGAGCTTGATCTTAGCTTCATTGAAGGTCATCCCGCTCTGGTTATTCATCGTGACCCAGCCAACGACGTCCACGATGTCACTCTTCTCGGTGGCAACGAGGTTGTAGCTAGCCTCCCAAGTGAAACCACGGCTGAGATAGGCGACCTCGGCGGCAATCTTACCGGAAGACGCGGAGTTGAGCTTCCAGTTTAGCGTGGGCTTAAGGACGTTGTCATTGCCGAGCGAAGGGAAGATTGGTTCTCCGGGCAGCGAGAACTGCAGCTTTCCGTCGACCTCGATGATGGGTTCGACGAAATTCCCGCCGGGGACAAACCCGCTTCGCACGACCTTACCCATGACGACGCGGTCGGGCTTATTGACTTCGCGGCGATTGAACTCGAGGGTCTTGCCTTCGAAGAGCGACAGCAACATCGCCTGCGTGACGGGATCGTTGCGGTAGGACTGCTCCAGGATCTGGAACTCCGCCTTGCCCGCGATGTCGCGCAGGATGACGGAGTCGGCTTCGACCTGCGCGGTCGCGCCAGCGAAGGAGACCTGGTTGACGCCGGACTTGAGATCAATCGGCAACGTCTCACGCACCACGGCGTAACCGCCATTGTAGATCGTGAGCGCCGGATCGGCGGCGAAGGAGACGGCAGCGGCGGCCAGCAGGAGGAGCGTGGGGAGTTTCATGGGGTTAGGGAAATTCTGGGTATCGGAGGGACTTTTCCGATAATAATTAAGCGAAGCTAGTGCCGATATCCGTCTAAAAGGACATCGGCCAGAAGCCGTAGGGCCGTAACTCACCCCTTTCCCCCTTGAACATTACCCCCGCTTTCGTGTCCTCAAGGCCACCCCATGACCACCCCCGTCACGTATCGATTCTCTTTCGGCCCCTGGAACATCAGCGAGGGTGGCGACCCGTTCGGTGGCGAGGTCCGTAAGGCCTTCCCCCACGAGGAGAAATTCGCCCTCTACCGCCCCCTCGGCTTTGAAGGCGTCCAGTTCCATGACGATGATGTCGTCCCAGGCATGGACGGACTTAAGCCCGACCAAATCCAGCAGAAGGCGACCGAGGTTAAGGCGATGCTCGCTAACCAAGGCCTGACGCCAGAGTTCGTGGCCCCGCGCCTGTGGTTCGCCGACCAGACGGTCGATGGTGCCTACACTTCTAATAGCGCGTCCGATCGCGCCTACGCTTGGGACCGTACCAAGAAGTGCATCGATATCGCCAACGCCGTCGGCTCCAAGGCCATCGTGCTCTGGCTGGCCCGCGAAGGGACCTACATCCGTGAAGCGAAAGATGCCAAGCTCGCCTACCAGCGCTTACTCGAGACGGTTAACGCGATGCTCGACTACGATAAGAACATCGAGATCTGGATCGAGCCGAAGCCCAATGAGCCGACCGACCAAGCCTACGTGCCGACCATCGGTCACGCCCTCACCCTCTCCTACGCCTCCAAGGATCATAAGCGCGTTAAGGGTCTCATCGAATCCGCCCACGCCATGCTCGCCGGGCTCGATGCCAGCGACGAGATGGCCTTCGCCCTCGCCCACGACAAACTCGCGAGCGTCCACCTGAACGACCAGAACGGGCTGAAATACGACCAGGATAAGAACTTCGGCGGCGCCAACCTCCGCGCGGCCTTCAACCAAGTCCGCGTGCTCGAGGAATCCGGCTACGGCCGCCGCGGCGAATTCATCGGCCTCGACGTCAAGGCCATCCGCACCCAACGCGGCTACCCCGTGACCGACCACCTTAAGAATAGCCGCGAGCTATTCCTAGCGCTCGTGACCAAGGTCCGCTCCGTCGATCAAAAGCTCATCCAGCAGTACCGCGACGCCCGTGACTACGAAGCGCTCGAGCTCTACATCCTGAAGCACCTCATGGGACTGAGCTAAGTCCCCACTCTACCTCCATGAAGCAGTATCGCCTCAACCGCCTCTTCAACGCCTCGTCTAAGCGCTGCTTCGACGTCGCCGTCGACCACGGCTTCTTCAACCAGCCCGGCTTCCTGCAGGGCATCGAGGACATGCGCCAAGTCGTGGCGACGCTCGTCGACGCCGGCCCCGACGCTATCCAACTAACGGTCGGTCAGGCCCGCCACCTGCAGTCTATCCCCGGCAAACAGAAGCCGGCCCTCGTCCTCCGCACCGACACGGCCAATGTTTACGGGAAGGAACTCCCCGACACCGCGTTTAGCTTGATGATTGAAGAGACGATGCTCCAGGCCGTTCGTCTCGATGCCGCCTGTGTTTGCGTGAACCTCTTCCAGATTCCGGGTGCACCCGACGTGACCGCGCAGTGCATGGAAAATATCCTTAAGCTAAAGCCGCAGGCTGATTACTACGGTATGCCGATGATGGTTGAGCCGCTGGTCTTCCAGCCCAACGCCATTGCCGGCGGTTACATGGTCGACGGTGACCTCACCAAGATTCTCCATCTGGTCCGCCAAGCGGTCGAACTCGGCGCCGACGTCATCAAGGCCGACCCGACCGATGACGTCTCGCAATACCACAAGGTCATCGAGATTGCCTCGGGCATTCCGGTCCTTGTCCGCGGCGGTGGCCGCGTCAGCGATAAGGAAATCCTCGTCCGCACCGAAGGCCTCCTCAAGCAGGGCGCCTCAGGTATCGTCTACGGTCGCAATGTCATCCAGCACCCGAACCCTCGCGGCATCACGCAGGCGCTCATGGCAATGGTGCACCGCAATGCCACAGTCGACGAAGCCCTGAAGCTCATCTGAGCCCCGTGTCCTCCCCTGACCCAGCCGTCCTCGCCCGCCTACGTGAAATCGTGGGCACCGAGAACGTGCTGACGTCGCCGGAAGATACGATTCCTTATGGCTTCGACGGTACGGCCGCCCTCAAGGGACCGGTCGGCATCGTCGTGCTGCCCGGTTCGACCGAAGAAATCTCCGAGGTAGTGAAGCTCGCGGCCGCACGCGGCCTCGCAATCGTCACCCGCGGCTCGGGCACTGGACTCAGCGGTGGCAGCGTTCCTTCGGAAGGCTGCATCATCCTCTGCCTGACGCGTCTCGATAAGATACTCTCAGTCGACGCCGCCAACCTCACCGTCCGTACCCAGTGTGGTGTGATTACCGCCGCCATCGACGCCGCTGTCCAAAAGCACGGTCTCTTTTATCCACCCGATCCGGGCTCGATGAAGATTAGCACCATCGGCGGTAACGTGGCCGAAAACTCTGGTGGCCTGCGCGGCCTCAAATACGGTGTCACCCGCGATTACGTGATGGGACTCGAGGTCGTGCTACCCGACGGACGCATCGCCCAGTTCGGCAACGCCTGCGTGAAGGACGTCGCAGGGTATTCCATGAAGGACCTCTTCATCGGCTCCGAGGGCACGCTCGGTATCATCACTGAGGTCCTGCTCAAAGTCCTGCCCCGCCCCGCCGCCCGCCGCACGATGCTCGCGAGTTACGACCGCATGGAGGACGCCGCGCAAACGGTATCAGACATCATCGCGGCGAAGATCATCCCCTGTACGCTGGAGTTCCTGGACCGCATGACCATCGGCTGCGTTGAGGATTATGCGAAGATTGGCCTGCCCCGCGATTGCGAGGCACTCCTGCTCATGGAAACCGACGGACACCC
>CAIYAN010000419.1 GCA_903924185.1 uncultured Opitutia bacterium
CTCCAGCTCCACGCCAATATTCAGTTGCGTGACTCTAAGCTGCCCAAGCTTCGCACGCATGCGGAGAAGTACCTGCGCATCATCCTTGAGACAGTCCGCGAGGATGGTCTGGGTTGGTCCTTTGGTCGAGGCATTGGTTCGTATGGCCAGATGCACTGCATCACGCTCCTGCTCCAAGCCCTGCGTGACCGCTGGATTGCCGTGGATAAGGAGCCGCTCGCCCGCGACCTAGTGCGCCGCCTCTACGCTCACTTCTTTACGACCTTCTTCGACGCCGAGCATGGTCTCATCGTGATCCGTGATGGCGAACGCGACACCATCCCAGGGCACACCACGCGGATGGCGAACTTCGATGCCGCGCGCTACCTGTCCCAATGGTCTCGGCTCGCTAAAACCGTCGGTGGTACCATGGACGTATTCCGTCCAACCTCCAAGCAGGCCGTTTGCCGACTATACTCCATGGATAAGACTCCCCGCAAGGAACAGGGGCTGCTCTCCTACTCTGACCCAACCTCGGGTTTACACATGGTGTTGCCCGTGCTGTCTAATGGTTCGCATAAATTCTCCGACTCGCTGGCGTTCCCGCATATGCCTGGCGTCATGGATTGGCCGGCCAACGTCTACACTTCCCCGTTTATCCCGGAGTATACCATCGGAGACCGCGTCTACACACCCTCTTTCTACGGCAAGAACCTGCAGGTGGCCATGGGCACCAAGGCTGGCACCTATCACTTCCGATACGATCAGCCCGACCTCATCGACAAGGACGAAAAGCTCTCCAGTGGAGTCGCCAGCCTAAAGGTCGATTGGGAGTTGAATGGTGGCCGAATCGTCGGGCGCTTTATCCTCATTCCGAAAGCCGCCGTGACGCTCGAGAACTTCCGCTTGGTGCTGCCGATTGCCGCCACGCATTCGCGCATGACCCCAGGTAGCGCCTTAATCCTTGGTCCCGAATCGCATCGCTGCGAAGTCCTCAAGGACGATTTCCATGGCGAGTGGTTGGAAACTAAGGTTGTCAGTGAAGACCCGAAGCACCGCACCTGCTGGGGTAAGATGCATTTCTATCAAGTCCTTGAGCGCAATAAGCCGTTGGCCTTAAGGGTCGGTACGCCCTATGCCTTCGAGATCGCCTTCCAGCCGGACATCGTCCGTGCCGGTGGCTGAGTTGTCGGCTTCCTGAACGATAAAGGCTTCGGGGCTACCCCGAGGCCTTTTTTGTGCCCCTTCAGGGTTGTCCTACAAGGCCCCTACTCCCTAGGGTAAGAGACTCAGCAATGTCGCGTCCGTTCTACATCACCACTGCCATCGATTATGCGAATGGCGCCCCTCACCTCGGTCACGCCTACGAAAAGGTCCTCGCCGACGTCTTGGCACGTCACCATCGCATGCTCGGTGACAATGTTTACTTTCTCACGGGCCTCGATGAGCATGGCCAAAAGGTCCAACAGACGGCTCAGAAGCGCCAGATTGAGCCACAGGTCTTAGTCGATGAAGTCGCCGGTGTTTTTCAAGAGATGCTTGGCCTCCTGAATATCTCCAACGACGACTACATCCGGACCACCGAGCCCCGCCACAAAGTGGTGGTGCAAGACTTCCTGCAAAAGCTCTTCGACAAAGGCCTAATCTTCAAGGCGACCAAGTCGGGCTGGTACTCCGTTCGTCAGGAGCAGTTCCTGAGCGACAAGGACCGCGACGCCGAGGGTAATTGGCCGTCCATCTATGGCGAAGTGACCCAGACGACCGAGGAGAATTACTATTTCAAGCTTTCGCAGTTCCAGCCCTGGCTCGTCGAGCACCTGAAGGACAACCCGGACTTCATCAACCCCGCCCATCGGCGCAAGCAGGTCCTCGAGTTCCTCAAGGAACCCATGAACGACCTCTGCATCTCGCGTCCCAAGTCTCGGCTCACCTGGGGTATTGAACTACCGTTCGATCGTGACTTTGTGACGTACGTTTGGTTCGACGCCTTGACGAATTACTACTCTGCTGTGGTCGATAAGGGTCGCTGGCCAGCCGATATGCACGTCATCGGTAAGGACATCCTCTCACCGCCTCATGCCGTCTATTGGCCCTGTATGCTTAAGGCCTTGGATATTGCTCCGCCGAAGCAACTCCTAGTGCACGGCTGGTGGACGGTGAACGGCTCGAAGGCCTCCAAGAGCGATGGTAACGCTACCGACAGCCTGAGCTTTGCCCATAAGTTTGGCCCCGATGCCTTCCGCTATTACCTCTGCCGCGAAATGGTCGTGGGCGAAGATGCGGATTTTTCATCACTGAACTTTGCCCAGCGTTACAAGGCTGATCTCGGACATAACCTGGGTAACCTCGTCAATCGCCTTCTCAACATGGTTGGACGCAACTATGCGGGCACCGTGCCCGCACCGGGAGCGGATGAGGAACTGGAACAGAACCTCCGTAAGTTGTGGGCGGAAACGGAGCGGAAGTTCTTCGGCCATTTTGCCGACGTGCAGCTCAGTCATGCCTTGGAGTCGCTGTGGGTCTTTGTCAGCGCGATGAATGCCTACATCGAGGCCCGCGCTCCCTGGAAACTCGCCAAGTCAGCCGATACCGCCGATCGCGCCCGTCTCGATTCATGCTTAGCACACGTGGCCGAGGGCCTTCGCTTGGTCGCCACTGTCTTGACTCCGGTTATGCCCACGACCTGCGCGCAACTCTTGGTCAATATTGGCCTCCCCCCGGCGGTTAGTTTCGACTCCGTACGGTCCTGGTCGACCCTCCCGACGGGTGCCAAGGTCGCCGAAAAGTGTATCTTGTTCCCTCCGCTGGAGGAGCCGGAAGTCCCGGCCCAGACTTAATTACTCGTGGCCAGCCTCACTGCAGAAGACCTTTTGGTCGCCTTGAGCGCAGCAGAACAGGCTCGGCAAGGTGAAGGCTACATTTGCTGCACGTTCAAGGTGCCGGAGCTCGATCCGCTGGCGGTCTTGGAGTCGCTTGATGAGCCGGCGCCTCGCGGATATTTCGAGAATCCCTCGCGTCGACGAGCGCATGCCGCTGCCAGCCCCATCGCCGAATGGTTAGGCGCTGGTCCGCAACGCTTCGAACAGGCTGACCGCTGGTTGCGGGAACTGAATGCCACCATGACATGCATCGGGGGTATTCCCCGTGTGATTGCGACCTTCCCCTTTTACCCTGGTGACAGTGCAGAAGCGCAGAAAGCCCGGCTATTTCTACCCGCTTGGCAGGTGATCACCGAGGATGGCGTCACCACCGTGACCTTGGCTGACAGAGCCACCCCAGGTTGTGCGGCGCGTCTGGCTATCCGGGCCGAACAGTTCCGTCGCTTCACGTATCGCCCGTCTGTTTCGGCGTTACGCGCTCCCGTACCGACCGTGCTGAGTGAAGTCGGTGGCAGCTGGTTTCCGCAAGCCGTCCGGCGCGCTACTGAACTAATCAAGGAGGGTTCTTTTGAGAAAATCGTCCTCACTCGCGCCTTTGATTGGCGTCGGGCCGAGCCGTTCAATGCTTACGCCACCCTGCACCGACTTCGTCGGGCAAATCCGCCATGTCATGCCTACTTAGTCGACGAACCTGAAGGTGCTTTGGTCGGGGCTACCCCGGAAACACTCCTCTCGCTTTTTGATGGAGAAGTTCGTTCCGAGGCAGTCGCTGGTACGACCCGCCGTGGCGAATCCGCTTCCGAGGACGCCAGTCTGGCCGAAGCCTTGCTCGCTAGTGACAAGGATCAGCGCGAGCACGGCGCTGTCACGGCCTCTATCTTGCGGCGTTTGCGGATGGTCGGGGTGCTCGCCGCGACTTCGCGGGGCGCGGAGCTCCTTCGGCTCGGTAACGTCATGCACCTACGCACGCCCATCGTCGGGATCATGCCGGCCGACCGTCGTTTCTTAGAGGTCGCCGGTGAACTCCACCCGACGCCGGCGGTGGGCGGTAAGCCGCGCGACTTGGCGCTCCCCTTCATCCCTGGTTTTGAACCGCATAATCGCGGACTCTACACGGGCGCCGTCGGCTGGGTAGGCGCTGACGGCCGCACTGGAAAACTCTTCGTCGCGCTTCGTTGTGCCCGCCTGAAAGCTAATGTCGCCCGGGCCTTTGCGGGAGCGGGCATTGTGGAAGGGTCTGATCCTGCTTCCGAATCTGCGGAGACGGAGATGAAGCTACGGACCATCTTGGAAGCGCTGACCTAATTATGGTGGTCGTTGTCCAACGCGTCCACAACGCTGCGGTGACCGTTGCCGGTGTAACCGTGGGACAAATCGGCGCTGGCTACCTGCTCTTAGTCGGCATCAGCAAAGACGATACCACGGTCGAGGTGCAGCGTCAGGTGGCGCAGGTCGTGAAGGTCCGGTTAATGGAAGACGCGGACGGTAAGATGGGCCTGTCGATCAAGGATGTGCATGGTCAGGTCCTTGCAGTTAGTCAGTTCACCCTGTTAGCTGACTTCGCGAAGGGCAATCGGCCCTCCTTCAATAACGCGGCCAAGCCCGATGTGGCTAAGCCTTTATTCGACCTCTTTGTCCAGCAGCTCAGCGCCGAACTAGGCCAGCCCATCCCCACGGGCGTGTTCGGGGCGGATATGCAGGTTTCCATAGTCAACGATGGGCCCGTCACGGTAGTGCTTTACTAACCTGACCGATTTCCTACCCCTGTAGACCTCGCCATGCTTTCTGTCCGCATTATCCCCTGCCTCGATGTCCATGGCGGCCGCGTGGTTAAAGGCGTTAAGTTCGAGGAGTTGCGCGATGCGGGCGACCCCGTAGCGGTGGCGGCGGCCTACGAAAAGCAAGGCGCTGACGAGCTAGTTTTTTTGGATATCACGGCCTCGAGTGACGAGCGGAAGACGATGGTTGATGTGGTCGAGCGCACGGCCGATCAGGTCTTCATGCCTTTGACGGTCGGCGGTGGCCTGCGTTCGGTTGAGGATATTCGCACCATGCTTAACGCCGGAGCCGATAAAGTTTCCCTCAATACTTCTGCCGTCAAAGATCCCAACCTCGTGCTCGAAGCCGCCCGAAAGTTTGGCAGCCAGTGCATTGTGGTGGCAATCGACGCCAAGCAGGTCGCACCAGGCAAGTGGGAAGTCTTTACCCATGGTGGCCGCAACGCCACGGGCATCGATGCCATCGCCTGGGCTCGGCAGGTTCATAGCCTTGGCGCTGGTGAAATTCTTCTCACCAGCATGGACCGTGATGGTACCGCTGCAGGTTACGACGTCCCGCTAAACCGCGCGGTCTCCGATGCCGTTGAGGTGCCGGTGATTGCCTCCGGCGGTGCCGGTAACCTCGAGCACCTCGCCCAAGTTCTGAAAGACGGTCGGGCCAGCGCCGTCCTCGCGGCGAGTATCTTCCACTTTGGTACCTTCACGGTGAAGCAGGCCAAAGAATACCTACGGTTGGCTGGCTTACCCGTTCGGCTCTAAGCGGTCTTAGGCTGGGCCTTCGGCATCACGAGGACCTTGTCGAGTCGATGGTTGTCCATGTCGATAACCTCAAAGACCATGCCCAACGCTTCGACGCGATCGCCCTCTTTCGGGATGCGCCCAAGGGAACGCATTAAGAATCCTGAAACCGTCGTGAAGCTGCCCGTACCTTCGCTGGGGAATTTTCCAAGCAGGCCAGTTTGCTCGCGGAAATCCTCTAACGTCACGAAGGCATCCACCATCCAGCTACCGTCTTCGCGGCGACGGACCGGCTTAGCGTGGGCGGAAGGGGTGCCTTCGTTCGGGAGCTCACCGACCACTGATTCTAGGACGTCATTTAAGGTGACGACACCGCGGACGCGGGCGAATTCGTCGACCACCAGTGCCATGTGAATCTTGTCTTTGCGGAATTTCTCTAAGAGTTGCGTCCCAGTGTTGTAGGGCGTCACCGTCGGGGCTTCCGTGAGGACGTCCTTAATGGAAGCGGCACCGGCCAGTGAAAGGTTGGCCCAAAGACGCTTAACGGAAACGACGCCCAGCGGTTTATCCGGCGAATCCTGAAAGACTGGAAACCAGGTATGGCCCGACGCTACGACCTTGCGCCAGTTGACTTCATCAGGGTCGGAGAGGTTGAGCCAGACGACGCGATTGCTCGGCGTCATCAGTTGTTCAGCCGTCGTGCCGTCCATCGATAAGGCACCATGCACCATGCGGTGCTCGGAGGCATGTAAGACGCCGGATGCCATGCCTTGGTCGACCATCATACGCAGTTCATCTTCTGACATCGAATCTTCGGGGGCTCGGCGCCGACCAAAGACACCGAGGACTAAGTCGGCGGCAAAGCTCATCGTGCTCACCAACGGGGAAGCCAGAAAAGAGATGACCATCATGGGCCGAGACAACAGCACGGCAAGGCCTTCGGGGTCTGAAAGCCCAAGGCGCTTCGGGACGATTTCAGCGAGGATAATGGTCAGCGAACCAATCACGAAAGAAACGCTTACGCGGGAAAGGCCGTCCGCGTTCTCATGGAGCCACGACCAAGTGCTGGCCTCGAGTAAGGGCTTGAGGTAACCGGCGAGCGGGCCACCGCCAAAGGTCGCCGCAATGATGCTACCAAAGGTTAGGCCGACTTGGACGGTGGAGAGAAACTTGGAAGGGTTGGCAAGTAGCTCGAGGGCGGCCTTGGCACCCTTACTTCCGTTTTCGGCCAGCCGTTGCAGGCGTCGACGATTGGACGACACCAGTGCCATTTCCGAGAGTTCGAACAAGCCGATGGTTGCCCAGCAGGCTAAAATCACTATGAATTCCACCAAGCAGGGGTAAGGATTGTTACGAAAACAGTCAAATCCGCTTGTTCACACCCTGACTAACCCTAATTTCGACTGCTCTATGGCTACGCATTTTGACGCAATTGTCGTAGGAAGTGGCATTGGCGGGCTTAGTTTTGCGCTCAATTTGGCAAACCGCGGTCACTCCGTTGCGATTGTCACCAAGAAGACCAGTTCGGAATCCAACACGAATTGGGCCCAGGGCGGTATCGCCTGCGTGACCGACCAGGCGGATGACTTTCAGAGCCACGTCCAAGACACCCTCACGGCCGGCGATGGTTTGTGCGATTTGGGTGTGGTGCGTCATATCATTGAGGCCGGCCCGGCCCGCGTAGCTGAACTCATCGCTTGGGGAGTCGAATTTGAGAATGGTACCGACGGTCGCCCGGATCTCGGCCGTGAAGGCGGACACTCGAAGCGCCGAATTTTGCACGCCCGTGACATGACGGGTCGGGCCATTGAATCTGCCCTCCTTCGGGCCATTGCCCGTCAGCCCAAGGTGACGATGCTCGAGCATCATCTCGCGGTCGATTTACTGACCAACGCCAAACTGGGTGGCTGCCAGGTCGGTTCGGCCGACGATCGCGTCTACGGCTTGCATGTCCTGAACACCCAAGCTGGCCGAGTGGAGACGCTCGCGGCCTTCACGGTTATTCTGGCCACCGGCGGCATGGGCCAAGTCTATCAATTCACTACCAATCCAGACATTGCGACCGGCGACGGTATCGCGATGGCCTATCGTGCCGGGGCCGAAGTCCGAGACATGGAGATGGTCCAGTTTCATCCCACGGCACTCAAGGCTCCGGACGGAAGTCGCGCGTTGATTTCAGAAGCGGTGCGCGGCGAAGGCGCCATCTTACGCGACCTTTCGGGCCGCGCCTTCATGAAGGATTTTCATCCGCTGGGGGACTTGGCCCCTCGTGATATCGTTGCCCGTGCGATTGACTCCGTGATGAAGCGTGATGGCTCGCCGCACGTCCTACTCGACGCCACCCAGGTCGCCCAGGGTCACCTCCCCGAGCGCTTCCCGCATATCTACGAGACTTGTCGGAAAGCAGGTTTCGACCTCGCGACCCAGCCGATTCCGGTCGTGCCCGCCGCCCACTACCTTTGCGGCGGCGTCGCGACCGACCTTCAGGGACAAACGACGATTCGCGGCCTCTTCGCGGTCGGAGAGGTCGCCTGTACGGGCCTGCATGGTGCCAATCGGTTGGCATCTAATTCACTCCTAGAAGCCGTCGTACTGGCCCATGACGGCGCTTTAGCGGCCGAAGCGGATATCCGGCAGGCCCATCGCCCTGCCCTGCCCCTGCCGTCTTGGGTGGACGGTTCCGCAGGCGACCCGGATGAGCGCGTGGTCTTGACTCATAACTGGGATGAGCTTCGTCGGACCATGTGGGATTATGTCGGTATCGTTCGCTCGACTAAGCGCCTGCAACGGGCCCGGACGCGCATTGGCACGCTGGCGGACGAGGTCCGGGAGTATTATTGGAATTTTCGCGTGGAACCAAGGTTACTGGAATTACGTAACTTGATTCAAGTCGCTGACCTCATCATCGACTGCGCCTTGCAACGGCATGAAAGTCGCGGCCTACACTTCACCCTAGATTATCCGGGCAAGCTGCCAGCGGCCCGACATACTTCTGTGCGTCGTCCGCAGAGCCGGCCATGAAGGTTGTCATCGTCGGCGCAGGTGCGATCGGCGGTTGGTACGGCGGCCTCTTGGCGCTGGCTGGCCACGAAGTGCATGCCATCAGCCGGAGTGATTACCCAGTCCTCCAACGACGTGGTTTGGTGATGCGTGACCTAAACGGAGAGCGCGTCGTTCCATTGGCCTCGGCCTCGCCGGCTGGCGCTGGAGTCGGTCCCTGTGACCTGGTTATCGTGACCGCCAAGGCCACGGCTAATGCCCTCTTGCCAGCGCTCATTCAGCCCTTGCTGGGTCCGCAGACCCTCTTGCTCACCTTGCAGAATGGCATGGGCAACGTCGAGGCCTTCCGTGCAATCGTGCTAGTGGAACGACTGGTCGCTGGCTTGTGCTTTGTGTGCATCAATCGGATTGAGCCGGGGGTCGTCTCCAATACGCATGCGGGCTATATCCGGATGGCGGCGGCGGAAGGCCCGATCAACCCATCGGTAACGCAGTGCGTGGATTGGTTTAAGTCGGCGGGCGTGGATTGTCGCGCCGAGGATTCCTTGGAAGCGGTTCTCTGGAAGAAGCTGTGCTGGAATATCCCGTTCAACGGTTTGGCCATTGCGGGTGGGGGCATCACGACGGATCTAATTCTCGCCGACCCAGTACTCAAGGCACGCGCCCGTCGCCTGATGGAAGAAGTCCGCTTAGCGGCAGGCATGCGTGGTCATATCGTCAGCGAGCAGCACCTGCAGGGCCAGATGGACGTCACCGAGCGCATGGGCGCTTATCGACCTTCCAGTCTGATTGATTACCTGGAAGGTCGTGAGGTGGAAGTAAGTGGCCTTTGGGGCGAGCCGCTCCTTCGTGGGTTAGCCGCGGGCGCCAAAATGCCCGAACTCGCACAACTCAAGTACGAGATCGAGGCCAAGCTGAAGGCGCGTTGACTACTTCTTCGCAGGCGCGGGCAGACCCTTTAAAATCGTGGTCACTTCTGCAGTGGCGCGACCTTCGTTCCAGAAATTAGCGGCGACCCCGGGGCCGGAGTTGCCGTCAAACAGACGACGGTTAGACTTATTGAAGAGCGCAAGGGAGAGGCTGACATTGGGGATGTCCGTGCGGTTACCAGCGCTCTTTTGCGTTTGCCAGCTACTGCGCAGCACGGCGTCGGCTTCGCCCTCCGTCGCTACGACGGTATACCCTTGGGCCGACAGTGCCCGTACCCCGGCGTCGTGGACGGCGTTAGCGAGAATATCCGTGGCGTGCAGGGAAGAGGCGGCCACGTCGCGGACGTAGACCTTGGAGACTTGGCCAGCGGCCACTGGGGTCGAGGTATTGCAGCCGGAGGTGACTAAGGCGGAAATTCCGAGCAGGGACAGCAGGGCTAGACGGGGTAGGTGCATAACTTGTTTATGACTTGGGTTGGCGATTAGACAAGCCGGGACATGATGAGTCGATGCTGGGGGCCTCCCCCAGGAGCCTCTTCCCACGTATTTTTGATGAATTCTCACCCTGTCACCCCCTCCACCCTTCAGCGCTCGGCGAGCCTCCTCCTGTCATGGCTAGTGTAAAGGCGGTGACGTTTGATTTAGCGGGGACGGTACTTTTCCCACATCCTTCGGTGGGAGCGGTCTACTCCGCCTGTGCCCAGAAGCATGGCATCAAAGTTGATGCCCTTGAGTTGGAGGTAGCCTTTGCTTCGGCGTTACGTTCAGCCAATAAACAAGCGAAGGCGGAAGTCTTCTGGCGAGAAGTCGTGGAGCGAACATTTGGTGCGCACTTGCCTGGCTCTCAAGCAGACGCGGTTTTCAAGGAATGCTGGCAGGCCTTTGCTGACGCTAAGGCTTGGCGGGTCTGCATGGGCGTAGTCAGCGTCATCGGGGCTCTAAAGTTTCTCGGAATCAAGGTGGCCATCTTGTCTAATGC
>CAIYAN010000420.1 GCA_903924185.1 uncultured Opitutia bacterium
CGCCGGGGACAGCAGGGGCTTCAGCGCTTAAGGCGGAAGCCCTGGATGCGGGTGTCCGCTGAACGCCGGTAGATTGCCTCCACGTCCTTAACCTGCATCAGGACCCATGGAGCCAAGACGCTATCGCCGTTCTTCGTCAGGACAATGTCATCCGCGATGTAAACGCAGGTGTGGAGCCCTTCACCGCCGTCCAGAAAGCACAGGACGTCGCCGTACTTATAGGGTGCCTCGACCGTGGCGTAAGCCTGCACCAGGCGGGTGGCCGCTAGGCGCATGTCGAGGTACTCGTCCTTCGGAGTCGAATTAAAGAAGTTCAAAGAAGTCCAATGGCAATCCGGCAGGCGCCCTTTGATCCCTTGGTCTAATTCAGGAAAAGTATAGACCCGTTGACGGATGACCGTCGGGAAAAAATGCGTGATGTCTATGGTCTGGCTTGCTTGGCGCTGGGTGACGGCCCGCAGGAAGCTTAACTGCGGAGCGTCCCCCTGCCCGGCGGTCCAGTAATCCAAGAAAGCTGGGCGGTCACCCTGCAACGGGAGTTTCAACTCCACGAGTAAACTCCGTACGCGGGTCAAGGCTCGGAAGGTATTGCGGACCTCCGCATCATCTTTCGCCACGGTCAGCAAGGCCTGGATATCACTAAAAGCGAGGACATCGCCACGCTTCCAGACCAGCCGCCGGAAGAGCTTGGCTTGAGCCTCGTTCAGCCCGGAGGTCTCTAACCAGTCCTCTAGGTCGCCACCTAGGATGTAGACGGGGTCACGCTGATATTCATTGGCCGAGGACTTCGCCAACTCGCGGTATAAACCTGATCGAGCTGTGACGCTCAGGGAGGTGATTTCAGCGACGCTCGGGTGCAGGCTGACAATATTATCCTGGAGGGTCCGGCTGGCTGGATCCAGGAGCCGTGCGACCATCGCCACGGAGACTCCTTGGCGGACCAATAACTCGCGGACCGCCGACTCGGTCGTCTGCTCAAAGACCCATCGCGTGATGGCATTAGGCTTAGACACGGCCGCCAATAGCGTGTCCGGCACTTCCAAGTAAACCGTGTGCACCTCCAAGTCGCCCCACGGACCAGGCTGAGCCTTCCAAACTGGCTCGGTGCGCGCAGCGCAAAGGCCGAGCGTCATGACCAAGAGAGCGGAAAAAGTGGAAACTACTTTCACATTTTTAAAACAGTTCATTTGTAGCAAAGTTCCGATAAAAATATTTGTGATATTTCAGCCGGTTCGGCGCCGAGGAAAACTCACCGTACCAATTCGACCATAGGAGTGTGACCGATGTTAGTCGCATCGTGTACTAAATTCACATAACTGATAAAAACACGGTAGGCACTGCGCTCCTTAGCTCCATCTGATTAGACGAGAACGAGCCGCTGGCCCGCGCCATCCTCGCGGGGCTGCACCCGATTGAAGCTTAGGCGGTGAGCGGAGGGCTCCCGTCGTACGGAAAGTTCCCAGAACCCCAAAGAATCGACATAAAAAGACCCGACCGACCGATCAGAAAAGGCCCCGAGGGTCGTTTCGCATTGTAGTAGGGAGGGCTTCCAGACAGGGATAGGAGAACCTTTTCCTCCTTCCCGTGGCCCGTCCTCCGTCCAAAAAAGCCCCCGCCCCCCGCGGTCGCACCGCCAAACCCTCCAAGCGCCCGGCCAAGGGCCGTACCCCCCGTCGCCAAGCCGACGCCGCCTCGACCTCGACCCCCGAAGCCGCCAAGGGCCAACAGGGTCAGCGTATTGGCGTCTTAATCGACGCCGACAACGTCTCACACCAACACCTCCCGACCCTGCGCCGCTTCATCGGTGAAACGCCCATTGCGGCGGCCCGGGCTTATGGCGACTTCCAAGGCCGCCTCAGCGGCTGGCGCGCTTTCGCCCAAGACTGGCCAGAACTCGAACTCGTCGACCAGCGTAGCTACACGCCGGGCAAGAATGCCGCCGACATGCGCCTGACGATCGATGCGGTCAAACTAATGGCGGGGGCCAACCCACCGACGACGCTCATTTTTGTGACGAACGACAGCGACTTCACCCCCGTGGTTGAAGACGCCAAGCGCCTCGGCGTCCGCATCGTGGTCATGGGCGAACGCACCCACAAGGCACTCCGCTCGACGGCCCACCACTACCTCAACCTGTCGGAACTCCGCGAACGATTGGACTCCGAAGAACAAGCGAAGTCCGACCCGCGCGCCGCCCTCGCCCTACTAGCCCAAGCGATTCGCGAGCTGACGCCGAAGACGAAGACGAAAGCTTTGGAGTTACTCGGCCAATTCGAGAAGATGCTGCCCGACCTCCGATTCGGCGAC
>CAIYAN010000421.1 GCA_903924185.1 uncultured Opitutia bacterium
CCGGGAACGGTCGAAGAGCGCATCGAAGAACTCAAGCAAGAGAAGCGTGAGCTCTTCTCGGCCGTGGTGGGGGACATCCCAGACATGACCGACTGGACACGTCACTTCTCGTCCTTGGATGCACTCATCCGCCTGAGCGATTCGCCCGCAGCCGAAGCCTCGGCGGAAGTTGCCCCCGAACGCGAACAGGAAACCTGAGTTACTTCGCGATGAGGTCGTAGGCCTCGGCGCCGGTCACCGTCACTTCCGCAAACTCGCCCACCGGTAGCTTCTTCGGCACCTTCACCGTTCCGTCAATATCCATGGCGTCGCCTTCGCTGCGGCCAATGCCTGGGCTCTCAACGAGGACGCGAAGTTTGCGTCCGATGAAACGCTCACCGCGTTCCTGCGAGAGGCGCTGAAGGAGGGTCATCGCTCGATCATAACGATCAGCCTTCACTTCGTCGGAGAGGTGGCCCTCCATCTTGGCGGCCTTAGTGCCTTCTTCCTTGGAATACTTAAAGACGCCAACGCGGTCAAAGCGGGTGGCTTCGAGGAAAGCGAGGAGCTCCACGAAGTCCTCTTCGGTCTCGCCGGGGAAGCCGACGATAAAGGTCGTCCGGATGGCCATGTCTGGTACCCCGACGCGCATGCGGCGGATGAGGTCGCGGATGTAATCGCCGCTGGTCTCACGTTGCATGGTGGTGAGCATCTTGCTCGAGATGTGTTGCAGCGGAATGTCGACGTAGCGGGCGACATGCTTGGACTGCGCGATCGTCTCAATCAACTCGTCGCTCCAGTGCGCCGGGTGTGTGTAGAGCAAACGGATCCAATAGTCGCCGGGGATCGCGTCGATTTCACGGAGCAGGGAGGCGATGGATTCCCCTTTGGACGAATCGACCTTGCTGCGCGGGTTCGGACGCTCCTCGGTCCAGCGATCCATACCGAAGTAGGTGGTGTCCTGGGAGATTAAGTTGAGCTCCTTGACGCCTTCCCCGACGAGCTGCTGGGCTTCCTTGACGACGGACTCCACGGTGCGGCTACGGTGGCGGCCACGGATGCGTGGAATAATACAGAAGGTACAGGGATGGTTGCAGCCTTCCGCGATCTTGATGTAGGCCGAATGCTTGGGAGTCAGACGAAAACGCGGCGTATCGTAGTCCGGAATGAACGTCGTCGTCTTCGACAAGAACTCCGTCATGCCAGCCTCGCCACCCATGACCTTATGGATGACTGGGACGATATTGGTGACCTGATCTAGGCCGATATAGGCGTCGACTTTCGGGAGCTCGATGTGCCCCTTAGCGCCTTCGACGACGGGCAGGGAACCTTGATAACGCTGCGACATGCAGCCAGCAACGATGAGCTTCTGGTTCTTCTTACGGGCGGTGGCCTTGCCATCGCTCATCTCGTAGATGGCCTCGAGGGCCTCGTGCTTGGAGGCGTCGATAAAAGAGCAGGTGTTGACGATCACCACATCGGCATCGGCGGCATTAGCGGTCATGGTCATGCCAGCCTTCGCGAGGTGCCCGATCATGATTTCGGAATCGATCAGGTTCTTGGCGCAACCAAGGGAGACTAGGCCTACTTTAACGGACATGGGTACAGAAAGACCACCTTGGCCCCAAAAAGCAACCTTCCGGGGTGTTTAGAGTTTAAGCCAGACCGCTGCGGGAATGTCTTCGGGGCGGGCTAGGGTCGTCAGGCCAAAGTTTGGAAGGTCCGCAAGCCAAGCGCGTACATCGGGTGCGTCGGGGAAGAGGTTTCGGCCGGAGGAACCGACTTGCTTACGCCGTTGGGTAAAGAGTGCCCGGGAAACCTCACGGGCACGGGCACTAAATCTCTGAGCATCTGGGCGCCGACGGAGGACCAGTAGGCACGAATCCACCTTGGGGGGCGGGTTGAAGGACTGCCCAGGGACAGGGTGCAGTTTTACCTTTTCGAAAGCCAAGGCGACTTGGGCAGTCACCGCTGACCAATGCTTGGTGCCGGCTTCAGCGGTGAGGCGATCGGCGGCTTCGCGCTGCAGCATGAGCACCATGATTTCAGGATGCGGACCAGCGCAGATGGCGTCCATCCACGGGGTGGAGATTGCGTAGGGGAGGTTAGCGACAACCTTGAAGGAACCATCCGCGGGTTGCACCAAGTCAGCCAAGGGCTTTTCGACCGCATCTCCCTCTATGAGATGAAAAGTTTGCGGCCAACGGGGCAACAACGACTGCTTAAGGTGATAGACCATCGTTGGGTCGGCTTCGACGGCATGGAGTTCAACGCCCGCGCCCAATAAGGTGCGCGTCAAAGTCCCGAGGCCGGGGCCGATTTCCAGCACCCGCTCGCCGGCCTTAATCTCAGCGAGCTCCAACGATTTCCGGACGATGTTCCCGTCGATGAGGAAGTTCTGCCCTAGCCACTTCTTGGGCATATGGGACAGCCGCGCGAGCAGCTCGCGGGTTTCGGTCTGCGACAAGGGGCCGTCGTTCATCGGCCGCGAAAAGCCTGCAGGAGTGCCGCCGGATTTTCCACTCGCATCAAGGATTCACCCACGAGCAAAGCCTGGGCACCCGCGTGTCGCATCCGAGCGGCGTCTTCGGCTGTCTTGATACCGCTTTCCGCCACCTTGAGGATGTGTGCTGGCATCTGCGGGATAACGCGTTCCGCAAAACTTAAATCAATCTGGAAGGTCGACAGGTTGCGGTTGTTGACGCCGACCATGTCAGGGTCATGGCGCAGGGCGCGTTCGAGTTCGGCTTCATCGTGCACCTCAAAGAGTGTATCCATGCCTGCTAGCTTGGCCGCCGCATGAATCGGGCGAATCTCGTCGTCCGTCAGGCCCCGAACGATAATTAGAATACACCGGGCGCCGGCTTGGGCGGCTTCGAGCACCTGATAAGGGTGCACCATGAAATCCTTCCGGATGCAAGGGCGGGGGACGGAGAGCTTGGCTTGATCCTGAACCACCGCAACGAGGTCCTGTAATTGGCCCTTGAAGTAGGTGGATTCGGTC
>CAIYAN010000422.1 GCA_903924185.1 uncultured Opitutia bacterium
CCGCATGCAGACTAGCGTGCCAGAGGTGATGGACATCTCTAAGGAATCTGTCGCAACCCTCGAGGCCTATGGCGCTAAACCGGGCGAGGCGAGCTTCGCCAATAACTGTTTACTCGCACGGCGTCTCGTCGAGAAGGGCGTCCGCTTCGTCCACCTCTTCGACTGGGGCTGGGACTTCCACGGCACGAACCCCGCCGAAGACATCCGTGATGGCCTGACCAAGAAGATGGCGAAGACGGACAAGCCTGCCGCGGCTTTAATTAAGGACCTCAAAGAACGTGGCCTCCTCGATGACACCCTCATCGTCTGGGGCGGTGAGTTTGGTCGGACGCCGTTCCGCGAGGGACGCACCGCGGGCGGCGCCGTCCTCGGACGCGACCACTATCCCGACTGCTTCACCGTCATGCTGGCCGGCGGCGGCGTGAAGGGCGGGTTCTCCTACGGCGAGACCGATGAGATGGGCTTCGCGGGCGTGAAGGACAAGGTCCACGTCCACGACCTCCAGGCAACCATCCTGCACTTACTGGGCTTTGACCACGAGCGATTGACCTACCGATTCCAGGGCCGCGATTACCGCCTGACCGACGTCCACGGCCACGTGGTGAAGGCGGCTCTGGCCTAACGGGAGTTCCATTTACCTCGCAACCCAAGGCAGGAGGGCTTGTCTCAAAGACAAGCCCCACCCCACCCATGCGCCCCCTCCTCGCCTTCCTCGCCGCTACCGCGTCCCTCGCGGCCGCGGAGGTCTCGTTCACCAAGCAGACTATCACCAAGGACTTCGTCGCTGAAGGTTGCGCGGTCGCCGACTTCAACCACGACGGCCAGCTCGACGTGGCGGCTGGTCGCTTCATCTGGCTCGGCCCTGATTTCAAGGAAAAGCTCGCGTACACGCCCGAGCGCCAGAACGCCAGCGGCCCAAGCAAGACCCCCTACAACCCCGCAACCGGTTACTCCGACTACTTCATCCAGTTCGCTTACGACTTCACGGGCGATGGTTGGCCCGACCTACTTGTCTACGGTCTGCCCGGTGAACCCGCCTTCGTGTTCGTCAATCCCGCCGGCAAGGGCGGTGACTGGGCCCGACATAATATTTTTGATGTAGCCGACGGTGAATCACCCGGACTCGTCGACATTAACGGCGACGGTAAGCCCGAGCTACTCTGCCATTCGAGTGACCTCGTGAAAGCAAAGGATGCCAAGGGCGGAAAGTCTGGCGGTCAGTTCGGCTACGCCGAGATCGACTGGAATAACCCGCTCGGCAAGGCGCGCTTCCGTCCGATTACCCCGAAGTCGCCCGCCAACGACCAGAAGATTTTTAAGTATACCCACGGCTACGGTGCCGGCGACGTCAACGGCGATGGCCGCATGGATATCCTCGAGAAAGACGGCTGGTATGAGCAACCCAAGGACACCTCTAAGGACTCTGACTGGGTCTTTCACCCTGCCAAGTTTGGTCAAGGCGGCGCTCAGATGTATGTGCTCGATGTCAATGGCGACGGGCGCAACGACGTCATCACGAGCCTCAAGGCCCACGGCTACGGGCTATCGTGGTTCGAACAGAACGCCGACGGCTCCTTCACGGAGCGCAAGATCATGGGCGCGACACCGGCCGAGAACCCGCAAGGCGTCGTCTTCAGTCAGCTCCACGCCATTCAGCTCGCCGACGTGAACGGCGACGGACTCCTCGACATCGTCACCGGCAAGCGCCGCTGGGCGCACGGCCCCAAGGCCGATGACGAGCCCATGGCCGATCCCGTGGTCTATTGGTTCGAACTCAAGCGCGATGGTAAGGGCGGCGCGACGTTCATCCCTCATCAAGTCGACCGCGATAGTGGCGTCGGCACGCAATTCTGGACGGGCCCGCTGACCAAACAGGCCAAGCCGGCCATC
>CAIYAN010000423.1 GCA_903924185.1 uncultured Opitutia bacterium
AACGGCGGCTGGCTCGGCGGAGCACGCGGTGAAGGCACGGCCGAAGGCGAACTTCCAGCCACGTCAGCGCTTGGCGGTGAATAATGCGAATGCGAGCATCTCGCTCCCCAGCCTACCGCCGGTGAGCGGTGCGCTCGCTGGGCCGGCGGGCGGTGCCAAGGGCCTGGCGTCCGCTAGTAATGGGGCGGGGAAGGGCATGGGTTTTGGTGGAGCCAACGGCATGGCGCAGCACTTCGTCGGTAAGCCCGTCATGGGGGCGACGATCCGGGCGCAGCACGTGGCGGTGTACTTAGATTGCTCAGGCTCGATGAAGCCCTACCTCGAGCGGGTGGCCGCGGAGATCCGCAAGCAGTACGCCGACGCCGATGTTTTCCTCTTCGATGGGGCGCGCATCGTGGCGGTCGAGGACCACATCGTTTACGGTCGCACCTTCCGCGGCGAAGCCCCGCGAATGACCGAGGCCCCTTCGCAGACGGTGGAGTCTGCGCTCACGCCAGCGGGACGTCAGCTACTGGCCCGCCTCCGCCTGCCGTGTGAGAAAGGCTCACTCGGGGCGTGGATTGACCGGCTGCTAACCGAGAAGTATGACGCGCTGGTCGTGTTCTCGGACTTCCAAGATGGCATCCGTGTCTACGACGAGGAACGGAAGGGTCATCCTTCCCTCATTTACTCCGATAGTTCTTACCATCCGGTGGGCCGCACCTTGCCGGCCGGACGCTGGCAGGAACAGTGGCTCCAAGCCTTCCGGCAGGCCGAGCAGGGGAAAGGTCCGCGGTTATACCTGTTCTCCATCCAGGGAGAGCCTCAGGGCTTCCTGCAGCGCTGCGTTGAGGCCTCGGGCGGGGCTTCGATTAACGTCCGGTGGTTAAGGGCGGGCCGACGGGCCCCTTGATGCCTTGGCGGTTGCACCGTTGGGGGACTTCGTTTGCATAAGGGTATGGTGACCTTCCCGGCCGAATACCGCGCGCATTTCTCGGATACCGATGCCGCGGGGATTGTGCATTTCTCGACTATCTTCTTCTGGGTCGAGGCCACCGAAGAGGCTATCTTCCGTCACCTGCACCTGCCGTTCCTGAAGACCGATGGTGCCAAGCTTTCTGGCTTCCCGCGGGTTCGCGTTGAGTGCGACTACCTTTTTCCGATCTACCGTGACGACGTCGTCAAGGTCACGCTGACCCCGGCCGAAATCGGCGACAAGAAACTCGTCTGGATCTTCGATGCCCACGTCGGGGAACGCGCCGTCGCCAAGGGCAAGCTCACGACCGTCTACGCCTGGCGCGACGGTCAGAGCCCCATGTCCGCCGCCTTGGTGCCGCTCGAGATCAAGCAGGCCCTGCAGCGCCACTTCGGAGAAGTCTGAGGGATGGGCCGTTTCGCCAAAGTCCTCTTGATCGGGCTAGTCGCCCTCGGGGTACTCGGGTGGATGCTCTTGGTCATGCAGGGTGGTATCTTCATGCATTCTCCCGTGAGCCCGCCGGGGATCCAGACATGGCCGCCCCGTCTTCATGCGGACGAGGCTGTCCAATGGTCCTTGGCTAAGGATTCCTCCGAGGGCGTGCCGTACAGCATCAACCAGGATAAGTTCCATGGGCCGGCCTTGGCCGTCGCGACCCAAGCCGTGTTCGCCGTGCGTGGTCTCAAGTTCGACGAAGCGAGCGAAGCCGACCTGCGTCTGGTCCCTTTCCTGTTTTACCTGCTCATCTGCGGTGCGCCGTTCTTCGTACGTGCCGTCGCTTGGCCAACGCGCTGTTTGGCGTCCTTCCTTTTGCTGATGGGCTCGGCGGGTTGCTATTTCGGTCACTACTTCATCCAAGAGCCTTTACTCGTCGCAGGCTTCGTATGGGGCGTGCTGCTGTGGCTGCAATCGGCGGGCGGCGAGCGCCCGGCTTGGTGGGCGCTATTCTCCGGAGCGGCCTTTGGCTTATCCTTGGCCTGTAAGGTCACCACTGCAGCCTATCTTGGCATCCTCTTGCTGGCGTTGCTCATCTTCGCCCGTGAGACGCTGTCGTGGCGTCGGGTCGGTTGGGCGACCTTGGGTGCCGTCTTCATTTGGGTCAGCCTCCAGACTGTTTTATTCACCGACTGGGAAGGCATGATTGCTTGGGCCCTCCAGTTATGGCGCTCCTTCGCTGTCGCTTCAGGCAACGATGACACCCTCACACTCACCAACCCAGGCTACTGGTGGACGGTCGCACTTTGGTTGGCTGCGTTGGTGGGCATTCGCCTGGTTCGCGGCGGCCCGCGTTCCGCCGAAGACGTCCCGCTGACCCTCGCCGTTGGTTGTTTCCTCTTTCACCTCGCCTTGCCGTATAAGACCCCGTGGTTGCTCTTCTTGCCGGTCTGCCTGAGTTTGGCGATGGCTTGGCCACTGTTGGCCGAGCGGCGGGTGTTTGCGAGGGGGGCTTCAACCGTCGCCGCCGTGGCCTTTGTTGTCGCCTGCACGGGCACACTTGAGCGCCATACTCCAACCACATTTCGTGGTGCTCAGCTGGCCCGTGATCTCGGTGAATTCCAGCAAGCTTGGCAAAAGACTCATCTTGGGAAGCCGTTTTATGTCGCCATTGATGGCGGTCATTATTGGCCCTTACCCTATTACCTTCGGGCGTTTCAAGTCGGGTACGGCGAATTCGACGGGGCGGAACGCGCCCCCGTCCGCATCTTGGTGGCCCATGATTCCAGCGCACCGGCCATCCCAGGTTACAAGGCCTATAGTCTCCCTCTCCGCATGGACGAAGATTACTGGGTATTGATTGATGCCACCAACGAGGTCGACATCCCCTTCATGTTCGGTGCATGGTGATGTCGTTAGCCCCCTTTCCCTATGAGCGAACGTAACGTCATCCATAATTTCTCCCATGAGGCCATGGGCACGCGCTTTTGGATCCGCATCGCGGACGAGGATCGTTCGTATGCCGAGCGCGCCGCGGAATCGATCTTCTACGCCATCGACGAACTAGACTTCCAGGTCGACGCCCGCCACGACAGCGGTCCGCTGGCCGGGGTTAACGGCATGCCCGACGGTGCCCTTGTCGCCGCCGGTGACCATTTCCAGACGCTCTGGAATTTCTCCCAAGCCCTGAAGGAAGAATCTGCGGGCGCCTTTGACGTTACGGCTGGAACGCTCTTTCGTTATTGGGAAGCCCGCGGGACGCCTTCGTTCAACCCGGATGACGCCGAATGGAATAAGGCCTACAACGATTTCCGCGGGGCTGAGTTCAAACTCGCGGGTACTGAATTCACCTGCGTGAAGTCAGGTGCAGCTGTCGACTTTGGGGCCATCATCCGTGGGCTCGCCGTCGATCGTATCGCGGATATGCTCGAGAATAGCTGGGGTATCCATCGTGCGCTCATCATGGGGGGCGGCGGGGTAGTGCTGGCGCTTGATCCGCCTGGCGATTCCAACGGCTGGCGTATCGGTATGGGCAAGGACAAGGAGATGAACCTCTGCCGCTTTGCCCTCGCGAGCAAATCCAACGAACGTCAGGCCACGCAGTTTGTCGATCCGCGCACCGGCCAATGCATCACGCTGGCCGCACCAGTGCGGGCCTTGGCCTCCGGCGCCCTTGAGGCCGCGGGCATCGCGATGGCCGTGGCGGTCCAATCCCCCTCCGAAGCCGAGGAACTCATCCGCCAAGGCTGCAGTCGCGGCGCATGGCTGCCGGACGGTACCGCCTTGGGTGCGGCGATGAACTTCGACCTCACCGACCGTCCAGCTCCCACGCCGACGCCAGAATCGACGCCGACACCGGAGGCTAGTTGAGTAGCTTCTCGAGGTCCGTCAGCAACTGCTCTCGGTCACCGGAGAAGAGGAAGGTGTCCGAGCCGACGGAACGGAGCGCGGACTCCAAGATATCACGGGGCGGCTTACGGGTGGCCATGAGGCGACGTAGGTAGGTCTCGAGGTCGCCTGCAATCTGCGGATGGGCCAGCTTGAGCTGCACGATCTGTAGGAGAATCGACTGGTTGGTTTCGTTTTGCAGGTGTGCGGCGATGAGCATGTTATTCGCTTCCACGTAGCGCTTGGCCGCGATGAGTTTACGGCCGGACGCCACGAGCAACTGCGGCGGGACATTCTTGTCCTGCATCAAGCGCTGTAAGTTAATCAGGCCAATCTCAGGTTGGCTGTCGGCGAAGTAGCCGATGGTACGCAATGCGTCGAAGGCGATGCGCGTCTCACTCATCCACTGCTCGCGGTCGCTCTGGCGGATGAGCTCCTCGATGAGCATGACGGCGGCGTGGGGTTGCTGGGCGTTGATGAGGCACTCCGCATGGGTGAGCGCAAACTTCAGGCGGTTGGGGAAGCGGCGTTCCTCCGACCACTTGAGTAAGCGTCCGGTCAGCGCCGGCTGGATGCTGTCGTTGGCATACTGGGCCAGTTCGAGCATGGCCCGATCGTTCCGGCCGTGCTCGCGGAGTAGTTTATCGATAATGCCCTCGCGCTTGGCGGCATTCTCGGGGCCGGGCATTAAGAAGAGCGACTGGATGGTCGGGCCGGGGTTGGACGGGTCCTTGATGAACAGCAGGTCGAGGCAATCGCGGGCCCCGGCAAGGTTGCCGTTATCCTTGAGCCATTTCGCTTTCATTTCGAGGAGGCGGGTGACCCCAGGGTAGGCCGAGGTCGCCGCGTCGAGAAGTTTCAGGGCTTCGGCTCGTTCGTTGGTTTCCCAGAGGACTTGGCACTTAAGGATAAAGCCTTCGGGCGTTTGGTCCAATTGGTAGGCTTGAATCAGGCGCGAGGTCTCGCTGTAGTTGCCGCGGAGGAAGTTGGCCTGGGCTTGGGC
>CAIYAN010000424.1 GCA_903924185.1 uncultured Opitutia bacterium
ACCCAGCGGACGTCATAGACGCCGACTAACATATACGCTGGTTGGGCGGGATTGATGAGCGGACCCAGGACATTGAAAATCGTCTTGGTCCCGCTTTCGGCGATCTTCTTACGGACGCCCAAGATGGCCTTGAAGGCCGGATGAAAAGCGGGAGCGTAAAGGTAACAGAAATTCGCCTCGCGCAGTGCCTTGCGCAGTTGGTCCGCGTCTGCTTCCAGGACGACGCCCAAGGCGGCGAGAAAATCAGCGCTCCCGGACTTCGAGGTGATTGAACGATTGCCGTGCTTGATGACCGGTACGCCCGCGGCGGCCACGATGAGTGCGCTCGCCGAAGAAATATTAAAACTGCCCGAGCGGTCGCCCCCAGTACCGACAATATCAATCGCCCGGGCGGGTACGTCGCCGAAGTCAATCTGCCGAGCCAAGCCACGGTAGACCTGAGCAAACGCCGTGACCTCGGTCGCGGTCTCACCCCGCGTGGCCAAAGCCAGCAGGAAGGCTTCTTTGGCGGCATCGGGGATATCCGTTGCGACCATCGCAGCCGCCGCCGAAGCCGCCTCGGCGGGCGTCAAGCAACGGCCGGCCACGAGGGCTTGGGTGAGGTTAGGCAGGTCCATGGCACGATTAGCCACGGGACAAGGGGTCGGGACAAGGGGAATTTATCCGACAAGGGGTTTGCATCCCCTAGTTTCCTACCCATCGTAAACCCATGCACGACGGCGACCAGCCTCAGGGCGACTTCGACGGTTCCGGCAATGCCTCTTGGGGCGAAGCCGACTGGGCGGGCTACCTGTTGCGTAATGACCACGAGGTCGGCCGCTTCCTGTCCTACTATAACGAGGTCAAGCCCCTCCCTGACCGCCTCGACATCTCCGCTCGGCGCATGGGCTGGGAAAATGCGGACTGGGGTCCGGGCGACCCTCCGGACGACGTGACGGACGAAGACAATGACGGACCCGACCTCCCCTACTGCATCCACCAACACCCGGTCTATATCGTAGCGCGGGCCTTGGGCATCCAGTTGACCGTGTGCTTCCGAAAACTCTGCCAAGATTCCGGCTTAGCCATCAACGCCCTCACCGCTGCCGACCTCATGCACTCCTTCTGGGACGTCGAGCACCAGATGATCATGGCCATCAACGCCACGGACACCGGCGATATGTCCCTCGCCTTGGTCCACATGAAACGTGGCCTCTCGGCCATTAACTATTCCATCGGCCTACTCACACAAATTCCAGACGAAGCCCGGTTGAGTTCCGCCGAAGCTACTAGTGAACTGGAAGCCACGCTCTTCGACCTCCGCGAGATCTGCCTCCGCGTAATGGCCGACTGTCGCTGGGACGGTTCGAAGAGCTAAGCCCTAAGCCTTGTTCTGGTCGCCGCGGCTCATGTGCTGAATGAGGCGGTCACTGAACTCCTTAGCGGAGTCGTGCCCCATCCCACGCAGGGCCTGCACCATGGCAGCCACTTCGACGAGGCGGGCCATATCGCGGCCCGGCCGCACCGGAATCGTCATATGCGGGACCTTACGGCCGAGGATTTCGAAGTTCTCAACTTCCAAGCCCGAGCGCTCTTCGTCCATCCCTGGCTGCCAGAGCACGAACGTGACGACGAGGTCGACGCGCTTCTCACGGCGGACGGAACGGACCCCGAAAATCGAGGCGATATTAATGATGCCGATACCGCGGCATTCCATGTAACCGCGATTGAGCTCCTTGGAAGTACCCTGTAACTCACGGTCACCGATAAGGGTAACGATGACAAAGTCATCGGCGACCAAAGAATGTCCGCGTTCAATGAGCGCCAAAGCGCATTCACTTTTCCCGACGCCCGAGGCACCCCGGAGCAGAACCCCCACGCCGCGGATGTCGACCAAGGTCGCATGCAGGTTCGTGCGCGGGGCAAACTTTTCCTCGAGGAGGACGGTCGCTTCGGCCGAGAAGTCCTTCGACTTTAACTGCGTACGAATAATCGGGATATGGTGCTTGTCAGCCAGGCGCTTCAGCAAGGCGTCCACCTGCAGGCCGCGTGAAACCACGACAGCGGGAACCTTCTTCGAGAATACGTCGTCCACGAGTTTCTCCCGCACGCTGTCGGGCTGGTCGGCGAGGTA
>CAIYAN010000425.1 GCA_903924185.1 uncultured Opitutia bacterium
CATCATGCAGACCTTGGCGGCGCCCTTTGCACTCATTCTGGAGTATTTCATTCTCGGGCATGCTCCCACCTGGACCCAGATGGCGGCGGCGACCGTCATTCTCATCGGTGTGGCGATTGCCTTAGGCCGGCCACCGGAAGGCGACCGCCGTCACTGGCGCCTCGGCGTCTCACTCTCGGTGCTCGCTGCCCTCGGACAAGCCTGTGGAGCCGTCAGTACCCCGATGGCGAAGGCCGCTTGCCTCGCCGCAGGGCAAACCTTGCCGGACGGCCTCTCGCAAGGCTTCCTGCGCCTCATCGGCGGCTTACCCATCGTGCTCGCCTTCGTCCTTTGGAATACCCGTGCGCACGGACTCTTTGCCCAAGTCCGACAACCCTACGAAGGCGCCAAGGCCCGCGGCTGGATGCTCATGAATGGCCTCGCCGGGCCGGGCATCGGCGTGGCCTGCTATCAATGGGCGCTGAGTACTAACTCGTCGGCCATCGTGCTTAGTATCGTCGCCCTTTCCCCGCTCTTCGCCCTGCTCTTCCAATGGCTCGTGGAAGGTAATCGGCCCGGCCCTCGCGTCTGGATTGGCGGCGCCGTCGCGATTGGGGGGGTCATCCTGCTCCGGAACGCATAGGCCGCGCCGCTTGGATGCGTGGCACGCCAGATTGAGGGTGAACCTTAGGCTGGGAGCGCCTGACCTCGACGACGCCGGATTAACCATTCCGCCAGCAGCAAGTTGGGGATCCAACAGGTCCAACTGAGCATCCAATAGAAGTCTTCAAATGGCCGGCCGGTCGCAAAACCCGCGCCCAGCTGCAGGCGAATCGTCACCGCCGCAAACGTGAGCGCGAAATTCCGAATCGCCCAATCTTCATGCCCCACGTAATCGGCACGCTTAACGGCACGCAGGGCGAGGCTAGCGGTGCATAGCCATAAGAGGGAAAGAACGATGAAGCCGGCGACCGAGATGGGCCCACCTTGGGCGATGAAGGCGGTGAAGAAACCAGAGACCCCGCCGATGAAGACCGCCGCAAAGTAAGTCATACCAAGGCCGCGATGCAGCTTACGGCGGCGGCGAATAGCCGGAATGAATTGAAACGGACCGATGGCCAAAGCCACCAAGGAAGCGGCCACGTGTACAAGAATCCGCGCCGGAAACGCTGCATAGGCCACCATCATATCTGGATGGACGGTGCGACCCGGCGTCAGGAACGCGTAGCCGACGACTGCATAGACGGCGACCGCTACGGAAGCCAGCGTGACCAACCAAAAAGACAGGCGCCACATCGCGAGCCAAACTGCGAAAACTCCATGTGCGCGCAAACCCAATTAAGCCTACCCCTTCACTTGGCGCAGGGCCTCATAGGTCGCGATGCCGCAGGCCGTCGAGAGGTTAAGCGAGCGGGTGAGCTCATTGAAATGGGGGATCTTCACGGTCTGGGCGGAGCCGACGAAAGCATGCACGGCCTCGGGCGCACCAGAGCTCTCGCTACCGAAGACCAACCCGTCGCCCTCCGCATAACGCGCGTCCCAAAAACCCTGCGTCGTCTTGGTCGAGAAGAGCCAGAGCCGCTGCGGCCGCCCTGGTGAAGCCAGAAAAGCCTCCCAGCTCTCGTGATGACGGACGTCCAACTGATGCCAATAATCCATACCTGCACGGCGCAACTTAGTGTCGTCGATTTTAAAGCCTAGCGGGTGCACCAGGTGGAGCACGCAACCCGTGACTGCGCACATGCGACCGATGTTGCCCGTATTCGGGGCGATCTCCGGGTGGAGCAGAACCAGGTGGAGGGGCGGCTTCACCGACGACGACTCATGGCCCGCGAAATCTCGCGCTTGGCGTCACGCTCCTTGATGTCCTGACGACGATCATGCTGCTTCTTACCTTTGCCCACAGCGATCAGGCACTTGGCCAAGCCGTGCTTAAAGTAAATCTTCAGCGGGATGATTGTGGCACCGCCAGAACGAACCTCCTCGGTCAACTTAGCCACCTCAGTCGCATGGAGTAACAGCTTGCGCGTTCGGTAAGTGTCGTGGTTGTTGTGATTACCGAAATCGTATTCGGCAATGTGAGCGTGAAAGAGTACCGGCCCCTTCGGCGTCAGCCGCACGAAGGAATCCGCGATATTCGCGCGTCCCAGGCGCAGCGATTTCACCTCGGTACCCAACAACATCAGGCCAGCCTCATAGGTCTGACCAATGAAGTAATCCCGGCCGGCTTTCGGATTGCCGACCTCGGGAAGGGAGTGCTCTTTACGTGCGGCCATGGTGGTGCGTCGGGGCTACCCGCCGATGGCCGTAAACCTCAGCGTGGAACCGCTTAGGCCTTGCCCTGGTCTTCCTCGGCGAAAGCCCAGGAGATGCGGCCTTCGATGATTTCGCGGAGGGCGATATCCTCAGGGGAAAGGGTCTCGTAAAGGTCACCACCCAAGAGGTGCTTGTACTTGGGAGGGGAGCCTTGCGGGCGTTCAGCCGTCGCGCGGAGCTGCTTCACACGCTTGGAGACAACATTGATGAGAATGTTGGCATCAGGAATGATCTTTCGGGCATCTTGCAGGTAGTCGTCGCGCATGGTGGGTTCCCGCACAGGGAACCACGAAACCTAGGGTAGCACCCCCCTCTGGCAAGCGTTTTCAAAGGGGTTAAAAATGCCTTTGCCCTCCCCCTTTTGGAGGCAATAGGGTATCCCCCTTCTATGTCAGACCCTGAAAACTACGGCGAACAGATGAAATCCAAGGGGGGGCTGTCCCGGGTTTTCAAGGCCCTCGGGTACACCTGGGATGGCCTCAAAGCCGCTGCCCAGCACGAAGAAGCCTTTAAGCAGGAGCTTATCATCATCGTCCCGCTCTCAATTGCGGCCTGGTTCGTCCCAGTCAGCATCCTCGAACGCGCCCTGTTGTTTTCCGTCCTCCAGCTCATTTTAATCGTGGAGCTGATCAACTCCGCCATCGAGGCCAATACGGACCATATTTCCCTAGAACGTCACCCCCTCGCTAAACGGGCCAAGGACATGGGAAGTGCGGCTGTCTTCCTTGCGATCGTGATCGCCGCCGCCTGTTGGATCTGCGTCCTCTGGCAGAAATACGGTAGTCACGTTTAAGCGGCACGGGCGCGGACGTCCCTGCGGGACGATAAACGAAAGAACCCGCCAAACGGCGGGTTCTGTTTCCACCTAGTAGGCCGCTTAGGCCTTAGTGACGAGGCCGGCCTTGATGGCCTTGACCGAGACCCACTGGCGCTTGACCGAGCCGTTAGGCTGGAGGACGCGGATGCGCTGGACGTTCGGACGGAAAACGCGCTTGGTCTGCTTCACGAGCTGGAAGCCGATGCCGCCACTCTTCTTGGACTGACCGCGGTGAATGATTCGGCGGCCCTTGACGGGGCGCTTGCCGGTGACGCTGCAGATACGGGACATAGTAGTTCGAGCTCCTTTGGAAGGTCGGAGCAAAGGGGTGGTTAGGCGATTGGCAAGCGGTAAGTGGGGGCGACTAACTTCTGCGCATCGCCCGGTCCAATCCCTTTAAACCTTCAGAAAATTGGGCCGGATCAAGCAAAAGACTCAAGATTAGGTACCCGGTAGTCTCCGGCATCCCATAGAAATAACCCGGGTGAGCCCAAATTCCCTCGTCCAAGGCATTTAAGAGGAGGCGCTCCTCCGAAACTCCAGGGGGTAAGGCCAAGATACCCATCCAGCCCGCTGGACGGGGTAACACCGAGCAAGGGTGGCCCGCGGCGACAACCCAAGCTTTGAGGGCGGCCTCATTCTGGGCCACGCGTGCCCGGAGGGAAGCGCGCAGGGGTTCAGCGCGGCGAAGGAGGTCCGGCAGGGCCAGCTGGGCCCCAGTGCTCACGGAGAGGAAAGCATCGGCGATGTGCTCGAGCCGACGGCAGGATTCGGCGGCATGGTTAGCGGGCCCGGCGACGACGATCCACCCAACCTTGAGCTGCGGAGCGACCGCAACCTTGGAGAGACCGCTCAGGACATAAAGGGCGACCTGCGTTTCGTCGACCCACGTCCCCGGAGACGCCACACCCTCCGCCGGGTAATCAAGGAACACTTCGTCGCAAATGATCGCTAGGCTGTGCTTGAGCACGAAGTTGCGAAGTAAGTCGCGGTCGCGACGGCCCACGAACGCACCCGTCGGGTTAGAGGGATTGATGCAGACGATGGCCTTCGTGCGGGCACTGACCTTAAGCTGACCCGAATCGATAACCCATTCACCGGCGAGCTGCGTCAGTTTATAAGGCCGCAGCGTCACGCCTTCCAAGGCGGCGAGGACTTCAAGCAGTGGATACGCGGGTTCTGGGACGAGTATCTCATCACCTGGATTACAGAGTAACTTGAAGAGCCAGCTGTAGCCTTCGCTTGTACTGGCCGAAAGAAAAAGCCGGTCGGCGGAGACGCGGACGCCGCGAGCTGAATAGTAATCCGCAATGGCGGCACGCGTCGCGGCGAGGCCACGTGGATCTGGCTCTTGGCGCTGCAGACCTTCCTTACGCATGAACGAACCAAGCTCGGCGACCGACCAACCGAAACCGGCGCTGGCGGGATTGGCGTCCGTCATGTCCAGCACTGGCAAGTTAGCCGAGAGCCGTTTAGCCTTTGCCTTACTGAGGGCATTCGGAGCGTCGGCAAAGGCAAGTCGGGTACTGAACATGGTAAAGGTGGCGGCGGTTAGCGGTTGGACGGCGAGGGAAGCAACATTCCGCAACGAGACCTCACAAGCAAGGGTTATGAACCACTCTTGGCACTTAAGCGCTATCGACGCACCTCCGCAGGGCGGGATGACGGAGCGGCCGACCCGGATGTGCCTGCAGGCCCCGCGGCAACATCGCGACGTGAGGCCCTAAAACGAATCAACCCGCCCAAGAGCCGGCCGACCTCCTCGGCTCGCCCCAAAAGAGACTCGCAGAGACGCCCGTCAATCAGGCCGACCTCTTGGATTACCTCGAGTTGCGTGCGAAGTTCTCCAAGCGAACCTCTGGCAATATACAGAAACCTTAAGGCGTCCTGATTCGTGCCTCGGCCGGCACCTTCGGCAATATTAGACGGAACGGAAATCGCTGCGCGACGAACTTGATCAACGAGCGCAAAGTCTTTCCGCACCTCAGCAACATTGACCACTCGATAGATTTCGACCGCAAGGTCTTTGGCGGACCTCCATGCCAAAAGATCGCGATAGCCAACCACCTTAGGATTCACTGGAAGATGCATAGACGAATAATCATCGGGATAACCATGCCGATGGCACTTCCAGCGATTACCCAGCATGCGGCTAGCGAATATCCCCGTCGGCGGACCCCGTTAGCACCTCCCTTCGAGCGCCCAACCGCTAACCGCCAACCGCTAACCCCTAACGACCGCCTTTGGCTTCTAATTCCAGATTGAACTCGTCCCCTCCCGCACCAAAGGTACCCCCCATGTCTCTTCAAGTCCTGAAACCCCGCGTGCGTGGCTTCATTTGTATCACTTCCCACCCGGAAGGTTGCGCGGCCCACGTCCGTGAACAGGTTGCGCACGTCAAGTCCCGACCCGCGCTCAAGGGTGGCCCGAAATCAGTCTTAGTCATCGGCGCCTCTACGGGCTACGGCCTCTCTTCGCGCATCGCCGCGGCTTTCGGTTCCGGAGCGGCTACCCTTGGCATCTTCTTCGAACGCAACGGCGAAGGCGACAAGGCCGGGAGCCCGGGCTGGTACAACACGACGGGCTTCCATGCCGAAGCCAAGAAGGCCGGCCTCACCGCTATCTCGCTGAACGGAGATGCCTTTTCCGCAGAGCTCAAAGCCCAAGTCATTGAGGCTATTAAATCCAAGATGCCCGGCGGCAAGGTTGACCTCATCGTCTACTCGCTCGCCTCCCCTCGACGGACCGCCCCAGACGGCGTCACCTACAAGTCGACGCTCAAGCCAACCGGAGCGCCGTTCCACGCCAAGAACCTCGATACCGACCGCAAGGTTGTGAACGACGTGACCCTCGACACCGCGAACGCCGAGGAAATTGCCCACACCGTCAAGGTCATGGGTGGCGAAGACTGGGAGCTCTGGATGAACGCCCTCGACGGCGCCGGTGTGATCAAGGAAGGCTGCCAGACGGTCGCCTACTCCTATATCGGACCGCAAGTCACTTGGCCCATCTACAAGGACGGCA
Organism: uncultured Opitutia bacterium; assembly: GCA_903924185.1. GTDB lineage: Bacteria > Verrucomicrobiota > Verrucomicrobiia > Opitutales > UBA953 > UBA953. Next base: position 6,137 of record CAIYAN010000425.1, read on the forward strand.
CCATCGGCAAGGCCAAGGAAGACCTCGAGCGGGCCAGCCGCAAAATCGACGACCTCATGAAGCTGCACCGTGGCCGCGCCTTCGTCTCCGTCAACAAGGCCGTTGTCACCCAAGCCAGTTCCGCGATCCCCGTGGTCCCGCTCTACGTTTCCCTGCTCTTCAAAATCATGAAGGCGAAGGGCAATCACGAAGGCTGCATCGAACAAATCCAGCGCCTCTTCGAGAAGCAAATGTACAATGGCAACGCCCTTGACTTCGACGACAACGGCCGCGTCCGCATCGATGACTTGGAAATGCTGCCCGAAATCCAAAAAGCCGTCTTCGATATCTGGCCGCTCGTGACCACCGAGACTTTCGACCAATACGGCGATTTCGCCGGTTACCAGTCCGACTTCCTTAAAAACTTCGGCTTCGGCCTCGCGGGCGTAGACTACGACGCCCCAACCGAAGTCGAACGCCCCATCGAGAACGTCTAAGGTGACCAAGGTCTTCTCCATCGCGAATCAAAAGGGCGGCGTCGGCAAGACGACCACCGCGGTCAATCTGGCAGCAGGCCTCGCCCGCCAAGGTATCCGCACCCTGCTCGTCGACCTCGACGCCCAGGCGAACGCGACCAGTGCACTCGGCATCGAGAAGACCGAAGGCAAATCCCTCTACAAGGTCCTACACGGCGAAGCCACGGCCGCTGACATGATCGTAGCGACCTCGACCGAAAAACTCGACCTCATCCCTTCCGAGGTCGACCTCGCGGCCGTGGAGTCCGAACTCGCCCAAGCCGAGAATTACCTCGGTCGTCTTCGTGCCAGCCTTGCCCCCATCATCGACGCTAAGACCTACGGGGCCATCCTCATCGATTGCCCGCCGGCCCTTGGCATGCTCTCGATGAACGCGCTCAGCGCCTCGGACTACCTTTTCGTGACGCTGCAAACCGAATACCTTGCGATGGAAGGCCTCGGCCAGATCGTCGGCGTGGTCGACCAGCTCAAGGCCGCCGGCGCCACCGATAAACTCGCACTCGGCGGGATCGTGATGACGATGTACGACGTCCGCACCAAGCTCTCCCGTCAGGTCGTCGAAGAAGTGAAGACTCACTTCCCTACGCTCGTCATGGAAACCATGATTCCGCGCACCATCCGCCTGTCGGAGTGCCCGAGCCACGGCCAGACGATTTTCCAGTACGACGTCCATTCCCCAGGTGCCGTCGCCTACGCGGCGCTCGCCAAGGAATTTATCAAGCGGTTTGGGCTTAAGTAAGCCCGCGAAGGTTGACTGCTGGGGGAGGCGGGCGATGCTAACTTCCTTTCCATGCGCCCCGCCCTCCTGCTCGGTCTGCTGTCCTTCAGCCTAATCACACGGGCTGCGGGCGCGGCCGAAGAAACCAAGCCCACCACACCTACGGCACAACCGGCGAAGGCCAAAACCG
>CAIYAN010000426.1 GCA_903924185.1 uncultured Opitutia bacterium
CAGAACTGTCGACTCGCTTAGCCGATGGCCTTGGCGACCAGGTCGTCGAGCTTCTTGCCATCGACAGCAAACGCCCGGATGCCTTCGGCCGTCTTTTCCGTGGCCATAGCGTCTTCATTGTGGTGCCAGCGGAATTCCTTTTCACCCCAGACCTTGGCGGCTTCGCCTTCGGACTTGGCGGCGGCTTCGTCGAGCGCCTTAGGTACGGCGGCCGAGTCCTTCGAGAGCTCGTCGAGGAGGTTGGGGGCAATGGTTAGGAGGTCACAACCGCAGAGGGCCTTGATCTGACCGCAATTACGGAAGGATGCGCCCATGACCTCGGTCTTGATGTCGTTGCGCTTGTAATAGGCGAAGATGCGGCGGACGGACTGCACGCCGGGGTCGTTGGCGCCGGAGGAAGCGACTTCGTTCCAGTTGGCGCCTTGGGCCTTCTTGTGCCAGTCGTAGATACGTCCGACGAAGGGCGAGATGAGCTGGACCTTGGCGTCAGCGCAGGCCACGGCCTGAGCGAATGAGAAGAGGAGGGTGAGGTTGCAGCGGATACCTTCCTTTTCGAGCTCAGCAGCGGCCTGGATGCCTTCCCAGGTGGAAGCCATCTTCACGAGAATACGTTCTTTGGGGATACCAGCGGCCTTATAGAGAGCAATGAGCTCGCGGGCCTTGGCGACGGTGGCGGCCTTATCGAAGGACAGGCGGGCGTCGACTTCGGTGGAGACGCGACCTGGGACAATCTTCAGGATCTCGGTACCGAAGGAGATGAGGAGCGCGTCAACAGCAGCCTGGACGCCTTTGCTCTTATTATCCTGGGCCGCCTTTTGGAGGAGCGCCTGGTATTCAGGCATCTGCACGGCCTTAAGAATGAGGCTGGGGTTGGTCGTGGCATCCAAAGGCTTGAAAGCCTTCATGGCGGCGAAGTCACCGGTATCGGCGACGACCTTTGTGTGTTGGCGGAGTTGCTCGAGTGCGTTCATAAATAAGAGGTCTTCAGCGTGGTTGATGCCCGCGGGGTTGTCCAGCCAGAGAAGCGCCGCTACCGCGGGCGGTGGCCCATCTCTCGCTTGTTTCCGACGCCAGACTCCTCCACAGTGCCCGCATGCGCATCAAGGTTAGGCAGGCATTGTCGGCGGAGCAGCCCCTCGTGGGCGTGACGGTTTCCGGTTGGGTCCGGACACGCCGTGATTCCAAAGGCTTTTCCTTCGTCGAAGTAAACGACGGCTCATGCTTTAAAAACCTCCAAGCTGTGGTTGATCACGCGTTACCTGGCGCTGACGACCTCAAGGACGCCCTGACTGGCTCGTCCGTCTCAATTGAGGGCGAGCTCGTGCCGTCGCCGGCTAAGGGGCAGAAGTGGGAGCTCAAAGCCACGGCTTTCCGCTTGGTCGGCCGGGCCGATGAGTCTTTCCCGCTGCAGAAAAAGGGGCACACCGTGGAGTTCCTCCGGACCATCCCGCACCTCCGGGCGCGGACGAACCGACTCGGTTCGCTCATGCGCGTGCGTAGCCGGATGGCCATGGCCGTCCACGGCTTCTTCCAGCAGCGCGGCTTTGCCTACGTTCACACCCCCATCATCACGGCGAGCGATTGCGAGGGCGCCGGCGAACTTTTCCGCGTCACGACGCTCGATCCGGTGTCACCACCGAAGGGTCCCGATGGTGCCGTCGATTGGTCGGCGGATTTCTTTGCCCGCCAGTCTTACCTCACCGTTTCCGGTCAGCTCGAGGGTGAGACCTTAGCTTGCGCGTTGGGTGATGTTTACACCTTTGGCCCGACCTTTCGGGCGGAGAATTCTAACACCAGCCGCCACGCTAGCGAATTCTGGATGATCGAACCAGAAATGACTTTCTGTGACCTCGAAGGCGATATGCGTTGTGCGGAGGAACTCGTTAAACACCTAGTAAAGACGGCCTTGGAAGAGTGTTCCGATGAACTCGAATTCTTCAATGCTTACGTCGACAAGGGCCTCCTGGAGCGGCTGCGTTTCGTCGCGGAACGGCCCTTCGCCCGGGTCTCTTACACCGAGGCCGTGGACATCCTCTTGCAGTGCGGACGCGTATTTGAATTCCCTGTTGTCTGGGGCGAAAACTTGCAGTCGGAACACGAACGCTACCTCACCGAGGTACACTTCAAGAGTCCGTTGACCGTCTATAACTACCCAAAGGCGGCGAAGCCTTTTTACATGCGGCAGAATGACGACGGTAAGACCGTTGCGGCGATGGATCTACTGGTTCCTGGTGTCGGGGAAATCGTCGGTGGTAGCCAACGGGAAGAGCGTCTTGATCGCCTCGTCGCGGCCATGCAGGCTCACGGGTTGGACCTCGAGTCCTATGGTTGGTACATCGACACCCGTCGCTTCGGGTCAGTCCCTCATGCCGGCTTCGGGTTAGGGTTTGAGCGTTTGCTCATGTTCGTCACCGGCGAAGGTAATATTCGCGACGTTATTGCCTACCCCCGCACCCCGGGCCACGCCTAGGGTCCTTTATTTAGCCCCGGCTGGCTTGGTGGGCGGACGGGTGAGGTCCAGGATGGCCCGACCTGTCACGCAGTTGTGACGCACCATCTGTAAGTTGCCTTGGCCGGTCGTTGTACCTTTGGCGGCCGCGTTATCGGTATAGAGAACGGGAGCCGTTGAGGAAACGAGGCCGACCAGATTACCGGCTTGATCGATGATCGGGCCACCGCTGGAGCCGCGGGCGTAGTCCGCCGTGATTTGCATGAAGATCGCACCGTTGCGGTCCGCTCCGCCGAGTCGACAGTAGCGCGTCACGATGCCATCGGTGAAGCAGCCGAAGGAGTTGGCCGGATGGCTATAGCAATAGATGGCCGCGCCCGCACCGAGGTCATCGCGGACGGGCAGGGCGGTGAGTCCTTTGGCGTCGACCCGTAGTAGGGCGACATCGGTGCTCTTGTTAGCGGCGAGAATTTCGATGACCGGGAAGAAACGTCCGTCGGCAGTCATCACACCCATCGCTTCCGCTGTTTCGCCCGCGGCCACGTGATGGTTGGTGGCGATGACCCCATCGGAATCAACGACAACACCACTCGCGAGGGTGCAATGCCAACGTGGGCACTTATCGCATTTATACGCGCCGGTAATGAGTACAGAGGCGGCCGCGGCCACGCGGTAGGCCTCTTCACCATCGAGCAGCTTATTGCGTATCGGAGCTTGCAGGCGAACGCTCGCGGTCGTGGCGCGTTTGACTTGGGCTAAGCGGGCTTCCTTATTGAGCGGCGACTTTTTCCCCTCAGCCAGATTGGTGGTAGCCGTCTCCGCTTGCGTGAACAGAGCGCGATCATCGGCCGCGGTATCAACGGATTGTCCCGGCGGTGCCAAGGTGGCGCCAAGGAAGCAAAGCAGTGGGGCAAGGAGCATCCTCGGAGTAAGGCTAAAGTCATTGGTCCTGACGAGCAAATCGCTTCGGGGTCGTAGCGTATCCGTCACATGCTTACAGTCGGAGGGGAGGCTGGGCCAATGAGCCGCAGCGGGGAGGGAAGGGTGCCCACGGTAATTCAGCTTAAACGGCAAACGGAGCCTTCCTGGGCGGTCACCCGGGCACGGTTCGGAGAATAGGATAGGGGGAAAAGGCGCGCGGCGAACGGCTGGAAGCATTTCCGGGGGTGGGCCGAAGAGGGACTGATTGTCAAAAAAACGTCAAAAACAAAGATACGCACTGTAAGTCATTAATGTATAGGTTCTTAACGTGTAGTATGATTGTGTGAAAAAAGACAAAAATCCGCTTGAATTCAGGCACTAAAGTCTTCACTCTCAGAACTCTTCTCCCCCTTGTGGGAGTCTGTTCCTTGGATCGACCGGTGTTTTAGAAAGCCGCTTCAAAAAGTGAGCTAAACCTAAAAAAAGACGTTGACGAAACATTCAGCGCCCTCACCGTCCGCCCTCCCACCTCCTCGCGAGGTGATCCCTTTCGGTTCTTTGAGAGTTCATTTTGTGCGACAATACGGCCTATCGTATTAGTCAAACCTTACACCTGGTGAACCCGGCGATATTATGTCGCGGGTTCTACCAAAATTAGAAAACGCGATTTTCAATATCTCCGGTGTTCACTAAGGAACTTGAGAAAATATAAATAGTTCGGATCCCAGGATCCGAACCTTCAGATGCCACCTTCGGGTGGATTTTTGGAGAGTTTGATCCTGGCTCAGAGTGAACGCTGGCGGCGTGGTTAAGACATGCAAGTCGAGCGATAGTAGCAATACTAGAGCGGCAAACGGGTGCGTAACACGTGAGCAATCTGCCCTGAAGTCTGGAATAGCCCTGGGAAACTAGGATTAATACCGGATGGTGAAGAGTCAGGCATCTGATTCTTTCCAAAGCTTGTAACGGCGCTTCAGGAGGAGC
>CAIYAN010000427.1 GCA_903924185.1 uncultured Opitutia bacterium
CCTTCCGGTGGCCGGCCTAAGGCAATCGCCACACCGATGAGAATGACGGTCGCCGCCGCCATCTGGGTCCAGGTGGGAGCATGCCCGAGAATGAAATACTCCAGAATGAGTGCAAAGGGCGCCGCCAAGGTCTGCATGATGAGCAGAGCTAAGCCCGCCCCGATGCGGGTGAGTGAGTGGAAGCTAGCGATGTCGCCGATACCGAGTCCGATAGCTCCGCCGAGGATTAGCCAAGGCCAGCCAGGAAAGAGTAGCCCGCGACCAGAAAGCAGAACGTAGGCGCCAATTGCGCAGAAGGCGACCGTGATGCGTCCGAGATTCGCGAGGTCGGCACCGTGGTAATACGAACTCCGCCGAGCACAGGTGATTGACCAGGCAAAGAAGAAGGAGGTGAGGAAGGCGAATTCCATCAGTCGAAGCGCTCGATGATGGAGACGCCGACCGCGTCGGCGCGCATCCGCCCTTCACCGGTGAGGCGGACTTGCGAACCCGCGGCTTCCATCAGGCCTTCCTCAACGAGTGCCTCGAAAAGATGCGTCACGCGCGCCGGCAGTGGCGTGGCGAAGCGGGCGGCAAGGTCCGCGGGGTTGACGCCCGCGTTCAGGCGTAAACCAAAGACGAGGGCATCACAAAGCAGGTCGGCCGCACTGAGGTCCTTGACCTGTTCCAGCACCGGCGTGCCGGCTTCGATACCCTTAATCCATTGGTCGAGGTTCGCGGGATTCGTCCAACGGCGCTGACCCCATTGCGAAGCGGCGGACGGTCCGTAGCCAATCCAAGAGCCCATCTCCCACGTGATAAGGTTATGCCGACAGGCGTGACCAGGCCGCGCGAAGTTAGACGTTTCGTACTGCGCGTAGCCGTTAGCCTCAAGTTGCTCCCACGTTTGGCGGTAGAGGCGTGCTTCCAGTTCGCGGTCAATCTTCACCTTGCCTTGCGAGAGCTTCACGAACATCGCTGTGTCTTCTTCAAAGGTCAGGCAATACGTCGAAAGATGATTGGGCTGCAACTCAATGGCCCGACGGAGGTCTTCGTGCCAGCGTTGTTCGTCCTGACCCGGAATGGCGAAGATGAGGTCGAGGTTACGTGAGGCGAAGCCGGCGGCCTCGATGAGCTCCCAAGCCTCCATGATTTGTGTGGGCGAGTGCCGACGGCCCAGTGCATCGAGCGTCACGTCGTCGAAGCTCTGCACGCCCATCGAGACACGGGTGACGCCAATTTCTTTGAGGGCGGCGAGCTTGTCGGCGCGGACGGAGGACGGTGCCAGCTCGACGGACCATTCGCTCGGTTGGCCAGCGGCGCGGGTCATCGCTTCACCGAGTCGACGTAGGTCGTCGGCGGGAAGGAGCCCAGGCGTACCGCCACCCCAGAAGGCGGTTTCGACGCGTCCTGGAGGATGGAGTTCAAGTTCGCGTTCGATGGCCGCAAGATAGCGGTCGATTTCGCCGCGCTTCGGTTGCTCCTGATAAAACGAACAGAAGTCGCAGGACGACGCGCAGAACGGGACGTGCAGGTAGAGGGCCGTCGCGGGCTGGACGGACGGGGTCATCACTCGAGCCCAAGCTGCTTGCGACCGGCTTCGGAAATCATCCGAGGATTCCAGATCGGGTCCCAGACAATCTCGACGGTGGCAGACTCGACTCCAGGGAGGGCTTCTAACTTTGACTTGGCGTCCGCGGCAATGACGGGTCCCATGCCGCACCCTTGCGCAGTGAGCGTCATCTTGGCGGCGACATTTTGACCACCGCGTTCACCAGGAGTAAGCTCCAGGTGGTAGATGAGCCCGAGGTCGACGATGTTCACGGGAATCTCGGGATCGAAGCAGCCCTTGAGTGCCTCCCAGAGCATGTCTTGGTTGAGCGGGCCAGTGGCCTCGTTCTTCGGCTGCTCGCCATAGAGGCCGATTGCTTCTTGGCCCAAGGCATCGAGGTCCGCCGGTGCGATGCGGAACAGGCCCATGCCCGTGCGGACGGTCACCGAACCGCCGAGGGCCTGGGAGACCGTGACTTCGCTGCCCGCCTCGAGTACGACGATGTCCCCGGCAGGGATCAGCGTGGCAGCACAGTCACGGATAAGCTTATGGACGGAGGACATGCCTTCAAACAGTCATTTAAAGCCTCGGTGGCAAGCGTGGGGTGCGGCTGATGTGCGTTTGGCGGTGTTAAAGTTGCGTGCCTAGCCCGCACCGAGGGTTGAGGTCTGTCGGCGGCGGGGTAGGGTACTGGGACCCCCTTCTTATGAAACCGATCAAGTTCTGCCTGGCCGTCCTCATTGCTTGCTTGGCTACTGTCTCCGCCTGGGCCGCTCCCGCCTCGATTTTTGACGGCAAGACCCTCGCGGGCTGGGAAGGCGATTTGACGTGGTGGCGTGTGCAAGATGGTGAGATCCGCGGTGGGTCCTTTGAACGTACGGTCACCAAGAATCAGTTTCTCGCGACCGAGAAGCAGTATCAAAACTTTGACCTGCGCCTTAAGTTACGCCTCACGGGGACGGGTTTCGTCAACAGCGGCGTCCAGATTCGAAGCCTGCGCGTTCCGAATAACACGGAGATGAGCGGTTATCAGGTCGACTATGGCCCCGGCTGGTATGGCAAGATTTACGACGAAAGCCGCCGCAACAAAGTCATCGCTGATTCGGTGGACCCCAAGGCCGTGCTCGCTGCCGTCAAGGAAGGCGAATGGAACGAATACCGTATCTTGGCGGAAGGCCGTCGCATCCGCAGCTGGATTAATGGCGTGCCAGCACTCGATTATACCGAGGCTGACCTGAACATCGCGACCGATGGGAAAATCGGCCTCCAGATTCACTCCGGCGGTAAGGCCGAGGTGCAGGTGAAGGACATCGTCATCGACGAGTTGCCCGCCACACCCGCGGACATGACGTGGGCCAAATTAAAGTCCACGACGCCAGCTAAGGCCACGGAAGCCCCGAAGAAGAAGGATACTGGCTATAATAATGTGCAGGGCTTGCGCCGTTCTGCGGAGGAACAGCAGAAACTCTTCCGTCTGCCAGAGGGTTTCGAGATCGAGCTCTTCGCTAAGGAAGGGCCGGAGATGGGAAAGTTCATCATGCTCATCTTCGACCAACAGGGACGGGCTTGGTCTAGCACCGCCTTGGAGTATCCGGTGGATGCGAATGAGAACCCCGCCGCCGCCGAAGCGCTTTATAAATCCAAAGCCCGCGATAAGGTCGTCGTCTTCGATCACCCGTTCGCCGGGGGCGTCCAGCAGCCGCGGGTTTTTGCCGATGGCCTCGCCATTCCCGAAGGTGTGCTGCCTTATCAAAACGGTGCGATCATCCAGCACGGCCACGATGTGGTCTTCTTGCGTGATACGGATGGCGACGGCAAGGCCGATAAGCGCGAAGTCCTCCTAACTGGTTTCGGCGTCCAAGATTCCCACTTATTTCCTCACCAGTTCACCCGCGCGCCGGGTGGTTGGTTCTGGCTCGCGCAAGGAGCATTCAACTCCGGTAAGGTCACCACGACTAAGGGGGAGACCATTGATTTCCCGTCGACGCGCATGGCGCGCTTCCGGCCGGATGGCAGCTTCTTCGAGCCGACCAGTACGGGCCCCTGCAATATTTGGGGTCTCGTGCTGAACGGGCAGGGCGAGGCGTTCATTCAGGAGGCCAATGACTACGGCTATCCGGTCATGCCTTTCCATGAGTATGCTTGGTACCCTGGTTGCGCTGACCGCTTGGCGAAGTCCTACCAGCCTCCGTTCCCAGTCCAGGCTCCGCAGTTTAAGATGGGGGGGACGGGCTTGAGTGGCCTAGCGCTGAGCGATCATGGCGTTTGGCCCAAGGGCTATGCCGATGTCATGTATGTCGCCAACCCTATCACCTCGAAGGTGAACGCCATCCGGATGGATCGCGATGGTGCCGGCTACACGTTGGAGAAACTGGCCGACTTCGTCTCCTGTGATGACCCTTTCTTTCGCCCCATCGCAATGACGATGGGCCCCGATGGCTGCCTCTATGTCATCGACTGGTATAACAAGATTATCAGTCACAACGAAGTCGCCCGTAACCATCCCGACCGCGATAAGCAGTCGGGTCGTATCTGGCGCATTAAGCCCAAAGGCTTCGTCCCGCCGGCGGTACCCGACTACTCTAAACTTTCCTCAGCGGAGCTCATCACCCGCCTCGGTGGTAACGTCGTCGGCGACGCGCACCTGTCGTGGCAGACCTTGGCTGACCGTGCGCCCGAAGTTGCGACGACCAAGGCCCTGCGCGAAGTGGCGGCGGAGGAAGCTGCCCCAGCGGCCCGACGGATTCAGGCACTCTGGGTGCTGGGCTGGCAGAAGCAGTATCCCGTGGACCTCGTTTCCGGCCTCCTGAAGTCCCCAAATCGCAACGTACGCCGCGAAGCGGTGAGTGTCTTGCGTTACGCCGCTTCCCTCGATGCGGCGCAAATCACCCTCCTCGCTGGTCTACGCACCGACGTGGATGCCGAGGTGCGCCAAGCGGCCATCAAGACTCTGGGCGAGACCATTCAAGCCGAGGGTGCGCTATCGGCGCTTTTGTCCTTCGCACAACCATCCTTGGCGGAGCCAGTCGCGCCGGATCGCAATCGCAAGCCGATCAAGGTGGGCGAAGCTTATTACCGAGAGTTCGAGCGCTTCCTCGTACGGATGTACCTCGAACGCCAGCCGGCGTTAGTGGCGGGCTACCTGAAGCGTGCCGATAGTGGCCTGTCCGCCGAGCAGCGTCTTTTCGCCACGTTAGCCTTGGAGCCGAAAGCAGGGGCAACCGTCCTCGCTTCGATCCTGCCCGCCCTGGAGCGTGCGCCCACTAGCGAAGAGCTCCTGAGCCTAGCCCAGTCCGCCGAAGTCCCGGCCTGCGCCGACGCTATCCGCGCCTTGCTCCGCAAACCGTCCGTTCGGGCAGAAGTTGCGGAAGGGCTCTTGTCGGCTCGCACCAAACTCGACCCTGTGAAGGTGGGTCCGTTGCTCACCGACGCGGCCAAAGAACTGCTGGCGGGGGACGCTAAATCTCAGGCCCTCGGTCTTGCCCTTATCGGCGGATTCCAGTTGTCCTCGTTAGAGGCTGAGCTCGTTAAGTTCACCCAGCAGACCAAGGACGTGTCCGCGCTCAGCACCGCACTCCAAGCCCTGCGTGACTTACGCAGCAACGAGGTGGAACTCTTCGTGGGCCTGACCACGCATGCCGACCCGACCGTTGTCGATCGCGCCTTGGCCGCCTTGACGGCTTCGCGGGCGCCGCAGGCACCCGCCGCTGCACTTAACCTTCTGCCTAAGTTGGATGTCCTTCGCCGTCGCGCTGTTTTGGGTGGCCTGAGTTCCTCGAAGGAAGGAGCTCGTGCCATCGCGTCTGCCTTGCAGGCCAAGACGCTGGCCAAGGATGAGATTGACGGGCCGATCGCTGAGAAGTTAGCGCTCACGCTGGGCGAAAG
>CAIYAN010000428.1 GCA_903924185.1 uncultured Opitutia bacterium
CCGACGTCGGCGAAGCGCTGCGACACGAACTTGGCAATCTCCGCTTCGAGCGCGTTCACGCGGAGAGAGCGACGCCTTCCAGGTAAAGGCCGAGTTCCTTAGCGCGGGCAATCACCGCGGGCTTATCGATCATGATGACCCCGTCGACCTGTAGGGTCGCGCGGCGCACGCCACCTTCGACCATGCTTTCCAGCGTACGTAGGCCGAGGCACGGGACGTCGAAGCGGAAATCTTGAGGGTGCTTGGTGGTCTTCGTTAGCAGCATCTCCTTGCCGCCCGTGGCGGCACAACGCTTCAACATATTATCGGTCCCTTCGAAGGCTTCAACGGCGATGACCGTGCCCTTCGCCGTGACCACGGATTGGCCGATGTCGAGGCGGGCCATCTCCTGGGCCATCTGCACCCCAAAGGTGCGTTCCTCGGCAGAGACAGAAGCGAAGAAGCCTGTCATCGGGCCTTCGCTAGCGAGATGATCATCTAGGTAGACGCGAGCATCGAGCATCCGAACGCCGGTCTTTTCAATCTCCGCAGAGATGGCACCGAAGATAGACTCCGCATTGCGTTCGCGCAGTCCGGCCATGAGGGCGACTAGCTTAAGGTCGGGCACCATGCCGGTGAACAGTTTCCGGGGAGTCACCTGGCCGGCCATGACTGCGCCCGCGACGCCGAGGGCTTGGAGTGAATCGAGTAGTTGGCCGAGTTTGCCGACGGGCACCGCCCGGTGTTCGGCAGGGGCGAAGGTAGCAATGAGGGCTGGGTCGGTTTCCTCTTCGAAGGACACTAACCGGACTTGAGCGCCGCGGGCTCGGGCGGACTCGACGAGTAGGGCGGGGTAGCGTCCTTTGCCGGCGATGACTGCGAAGGGTTGACCCGGAGCAAGGTCCGGTGGAAGGAAGCGCGAGGCTGACGCCATAGCGGTATCGTTCCCGGGTAATCGTCCGGGCTCAAGCCTGCTTTAGGTTGCCACCGCCGTCCCTTCGCCTCCGTATGTCGCCATGCCCGCCTCCTTTGGCATTCTTGGCGGAACCTTCGACCCACCACACGCCGGCCATGTCGCTGCGGCGGTGGCGGCTTGGCGTCAGCTCGGCTTAGATGAAGTGAAGGTCATTCCTGCGGGCTTAGCCCCCTTGCGAGCTGTGCCGCCGTTAGCTTCCTCCGAGCATCGTCTCGCCATGGCTAAACTCGCCTTCGCCCCCTGTGCGTGGGCCCGCGTCGACGACCGTGAAGTCCGCCGGTCGGGTATCTGCTGGTCGGTTGATACCGCCCGCGACCTGGCGGCTGAGTTTCCGGAGTCCCGCCGGGTTTGGATCATCGGCGCAGACCAGTTAGCTCGCCTCGATCGCTGGAAGGAAATCGATACCCTGGGGCGCCTCGTTGAGTTTGCCGTCCTTTCTCGCGACGGGTTGCCGGTGGCCGCGCCGGCTAGCATTGCGGGCTTTATCCGTCTAACCGTACTCAAGGAGTCCCCTGTGCGTGTCTCCTCAACTGCGCTTCGGGCTGCGTTGGCGGCGGGCGAACCAGCCGGAAACGGCTTGCCCAATGCGGTCCGCGCCTACATCGAAGAACACTCACTCTACAAATCCTGACCATGCCTGCCCCTAAGAAAAAGAAAACGCCGTTCAAGAAGCCTGCCGGCAAGTCGGCGGCTAAGCCTGCGGCTAAGTCGCGTGGCCCAGCTAAGTCGCGTGGCCCCGCAAAGGCCCGTGGTCCGGTGAAGCCGGTCCGTCGCCCAGTCGCGAAGGTCAAGGGCAGCAAGGCCAAGACGCGCTCGGAAACTCCCAAGGTGCCCCTCGTGAAGGCTGTGCCGACCAAAGTCCCTTCGTTCGTCGTCGCCGTCGTGAAGGCCCTTGATGACAAGAAGGCCCTCGGCATCCGCGTCCTTGAGCTCGGTCAACTCTCCTCGGTCGCTGACTACATGGTCATCGCCACCGGTAACTCCGACCCGCATCTCCGCGCCTTGCGCATCGAGGTCGAGAAGGCCTTGGACGAGGTCGGTTCGCCGGCCCGCGCCAGCGAGTCTCAATCGGAAAGCGGCTGGACTGTGGTCGATGGCTTCAACGTCTTGGTGCATATCTTCCGTCCGGACGTCCGCGAAAGCTACAGCATGGAGTCCTTGTGGAAAGACGGTCTCGACGTGCCGGTTGCGGCGATCCTGAAGGCTTAAGCCGAGCGTCGCGGGTAGCGATAGAACCCTAGTCTTTGGCTAGGGTTCTATGCTTTGTTTCCAGTGCAGTCCGCGGTCGGTAAAGCGGCACTTCTTGGGTTAAAAAATCACCGGTTTGGTGGTAACGGGCAGAATTGAACTGCCGACCTAGGGCTTATGAGTCCCTCGCTCTAACCAACTGAGCTACGCTA
>CAIYAN010000429.1 GCA_903924185.1 uncultured Opitutia bacterium
GACCTCGACCGGCTCCGCCGCTACGTCCATTTCGACTTCGTCTATTCGTCCGCCTGCCCTTGCTCCGCTGAGTTGACCGAGCACGCCCGCGAAGAGCGCGACACCTACGGGATTCCACATTCCCAGCGCTCCAAGGCGCGCGTCATCGCCGAGGTCTCCCCGGGTAAAGCCCTCTTCGTGGAAGACATGAAGGACCTCTGTCTGGCCAGCCTGCACACCGAGACCCAGGTCATGGTGAAGCGCGAAGACGAGCAGGCCTTCGCCGAGCTCAACGGGGCTTATTCTAAATTTGTCGAAGACGCCGCCCGCCTCGTCTTCGAACAGTTCGACCACGATGCGCGCGTGCGCGACTTCGTCATCGCCTGCTCGCACCTCGAGTCCCTCCATTCCCATGACGCCGTTTCGGTGATCAACAAGGGCATGCCGAGCGGGCTCTCGGCCGATTTCAGCCAGTTCAGAGACTTGGTCTGCTAGTTCTTTGGCGGCTTGCTCCTTCGTCGGCGGCCGCCTAGGTTCGTCTTTACGAGGGGGTAGCTCAGCTGGATTCAGAGCAGCAGCCTTCTAAGCCGCCGGTCGCGGGTTCGAGTCCCGCCCCCCTCGCCACTTTCCCCGCCCCATGTCCTCCCAGACCTACCACCTCGCCGACCGCGGCCAGAGTCTAGGCACGTTGGATTCCCAAGCAGTCCTCGCTGGCTTAGCCACCGGGCGCTTGTCGCCCGACACCCTTTCCTGGCAGGAAGGGGAAGCGGGTTGGGTGGCGCTACGGCACCGGCCGGAGTTCGCTAGTGGCGTGAGCGCCGTGGCTTCGCTCGAACCGCCGCCGCCCGCACTGCCTTGGGAAGCACAAGTCACGCGCTGGAGTTCCCGTCCGCAGTTCGCCACCCTGTGGGCCACGCTCAAGGCGGTCCTCTTTCGCCCGCAAGCCACCTTCACCGCCGCGGTTTCGTCGGACAGTTTACGGGCCCCCATTCAGTGGCTGTTGTGGGCCAGCGTCGTCGCGGTGCTGGTTGGCTTTCCGCTCTGGAGTGTGCTGCTAAGCTTACGGCCAGCGTTGCTCGGCAAGTTTGGTATGCCGGAAACAGCGGCGCCCGCGATTTTCAACCTCACCTATTTCTTTCGGGCCTTAGCCCTCTATCCGCTGGCGGCCTTCGTGGGCACGTTCGTCTTCACTTTCACCGTACACGGTTTACTGCGGCTGTTCGGCGGAGGCCAAGCTGGTTGGCGCCGGACCTTCCGTACCTTAGCTTACGTCTTGGGCGCGATGTGCTTGGTCTTAGCTCTTCCGGTGACCGCCTGTGCCGTCCCGCTTTGGGCTTTTATCCTGGCCCTCTTGGCGCTGGGGTTTGCCCACCAAGAGCCAGCTTGGCGGGGGTTTCTCGCGGTGGGCTTGGTGGCTACCGTCGGTTGCTGCTCGGGTCTCATCGCTTCAGCCTGGTCTGTCAGTCGCCTCTTCTTCCGCTAAGTCCCCTACGGGCTTGCAGGGCTCCGTCGCCTTGCCAGATATAATCTTATGCAAATCCACGTCGCGCGCCCGCCCAATCAGCTCGGAGTCTTTAGCCAGGAGGAAGTCGCCGCCGGCCTACAGTCGGGTCGCTTCCTGCCGACCGACCAAGCTTGGCGCGATGGGATGTCCGCCTGGACACCGTTGAATCAGTGGGCTGAGTTTAGCGGTGTCACCGCCGCGGTGCCAGCGTCACCCGCCGAAGCGGCGGTCGCCCCCTCGCAGGTGCCCTGGGAGCAGGGTAAGAGCGCTGGGAGTTTCTTCGCCACCGTGAAGGCTGCGATCTTCAGCCCGCGCGAGACCTTCGCCAACGCTCGGATGGATTTCGGTGATTGGCTAATCTTTGCCTACATTGCGCAGCTAGTGGTTCTACCAGTCCGTTTACTCCAAGCCTTTGTGTTTGAAGATCCCAGCGCCCAAATGCTGAGTTTCTTCGAAAAATTCAACAACCCGGCACTCGAACCATTACTCAAAGGTTTACGTCAAAACGTCGCCA
>CAIYAN010000430.1 GCA_903924185.1 uncultured Opitutia bacterium
CGCTTCGCTCGCTCGAGTTCTTCGGGCGCTTGCCTCATCGGCGGAGAACGACTTGTCGTGAGCGGCCATGATGCCCGTGAGCTGTATGCCCTGACGCTACCACCCGAGGGCGGCGAAGCCCGCTGGGAAGCGACCTGGGGCTTCTTGACCGCTGGCCAAGCCTTCGACGAGGACCGCGCCGCTGGCAGCAAGGAAAAGGGTTTCGTACTCTACTCGATCGAACGGAAAACCAAGGAAGTCGTCGGCGCCCGCTACCCCGCCCCCGCCCGCTGAGCCGCATGCGGCTTGTCAGCCCTACTGCGCCCCACTAACTCCTAACCATGTTCCCCCTCTCCGGACTCGCCGATGAAGCGGCCGACGGTATCAACGGCCAAATCGCTGCCCACCGCGAACTAGGCTGGTCCGCCCTCGAGCTTCGCCTCTTGAACGGCAAGCAGTGCTCCAGCGCCGCGGTGACCGACGACGAGTTCGCCCGCGCGATGGACGCGATCGAGAACGCCGGGATGCGGGTGAGTGGGTTCGCCTCCGCCATCGGCAACTGGAGCCGCCCCATCAACGGGGACTTCGCCCTCGACCTCGCTGACCTTCGCGTGCTGGTTCCACGGATGCACCGTGCACAGACGCGCTTCGTCCGCACGATGGGCTGGATGCAAGCTGGCACCTCCGACCAAGTATGGCGTGATGAAGGCATTCGCCGCACCCGCGAGTTGGCCAAGCTAGCCGCCGACGCCGACATCATGCTCCTGCACGAAAACTGCGAAGGCTGGGGCGGCACATCGCCAGACAACGCCCGTGCCTTCATGGAATCGGTCGACCATCCGAACGTCCGGTATCTCTTCGACATTGGGAACACCGTCTCTTACGGCCTCCCGACCCTGCCCTTCTACGAGGCCGTTAAGCCCTTCATCGCCTACGTCCACGTCAAGGACGCCCTCCGCAACCCGGCCGGCGGTAAGAGCAATGCGTTTAGCTACCCAGGTCAGGGTGATGCCTTAGTTCGCGAGATCCTGGGCGACCTCTTACGCACCGGCTACACGGCCGGCGTGTCCATTGAGCCGCATGTAGCCAGCATCGTTCACTTAGGCGAAGGCACCAAGGCCTCCCCCGAGGAGCGTTTCGCGTCGTATGTAAAGTATGGCCACGAGCTGGAGACGTTACTGCAGTCGCTCGGGTAAAACTTACTTGGCCGGGGTCGCAGCCCAGACCTTCAAGTCATCGATGCAGCCATCCTTACCCGCCACGCCAAATTCGAAGCGCGACTTAGTGGCGTGGGCGATGCCAGAGGACTTAAGGTAGGCGACGGGGGTACCGTCCACCGTCATCCGCATTTCTTCGCCGACGATCTCAACGACTACGGTAATCCACTTGCCCTGCTCTAGCGCCAGCTTGACGGGAAAGGTCGCCTGACGGCCCACGAGGAGCTTGGCGACTTCCGCTTTCTTGGCGGGGTCGTTCTTCATCACGTGGATGTCGTTACGCATGTTGCCATCCTTCTCGTCGATGATGACGGCGGAGAACGACTTGTCCTTGGGATTGAAGCGAAGCTGGGCCCGACAGATATGGCCGTAGTGGGCACCAGTATACTTACGGTCGTCGAGTTCGACATCAATCATCGTCGCGCCGTCAAAGCGGACCTTCAGTTCTACGATACTGTCCTTGGTGGGGACTTCGAGACCGTGCACGGCAGCATGCGCGGTGACGGCAGGCTTGCCGTCGGCGGCCGGGATGGCCTTGTCGCGAGTCTGCGTGCCCTTGAGCACGCCGTCGGCGACGATGAAGGTCGGGACGACCTTGACCCAGCGCTTGTCGGCTTCGCTCTTACCTTCGAAGTCATCGGAGAAGAGCAGTTCGCCCTTCTTCGCGATGGACTCCGCCGGAATGGCGGGGAGTTTCGGCGCAGCGGGAGCGACTGACTTAGGCACGTCGGCTGCAAAAGCGGCCAAGGGAGCGAGGGTAAGGAAAAGCAGGGATTTCATGGGATGTGGGAAAACTTAGCGGCCGAGAAGCTGGAACTCCTGAATCGCCCAAGGCTGATTATTCTGGGTGTCGGCGATTGTGACCTTAAGGAACTTCACGGCCGTTTCCTTGGCGAAGTAAGTCTCGGAAAGGCCTGGCAGTCCGCGCGTGCTGCCGAGGGAGATCCACTTCTTGCCGTCGACCGAGCCTTCGACCTTATAGGATTTGGGTGAGGCACTGGGACGGGAGGAGTCGTCGAGGCGGAGACCGGAGATGGTCTTGGCTTCCGGCAGTTCGACCTGATACCACATGCCCTTCTTCTGATTACCCTTAGTCTCCCAGCGGGTCTTCATGTCGCCGTCGCACCCCTTCTGGGCGAGTTCGAGTTCATCGCTAGCGGTGACTTTCCACTCCGTGGCGGGCTTCACAACCTTGGGTAAGGCAGCCGCCAGAGTCTCAATGGTCCAAGGTTGCTTCACGGCAGCGACTTCCTTGCGCACACGGGTGACGTCGGCGGCCGAAATGACGGCACCACGATTACCAAAAGAATTACGGACATAACTAGCGACGTCCGCGATCCACTTGTCGTCGCTCAACGGCATCGGAACCATCTGGGCATCGTAGGTCTTACCAGCGACCGGACCAGTCAGGCCGTTAAGAAGGACGCGGATGATGGCGTCGCGGTGACTGCGGACGTTCGTGGAATTAGCCAAGGGCGGCGCAATAGTCATGCCGGGCTTGGGACCGTCCATAGGCATACCCTTGCCGTCGTAACCGTGGCAAGCGAAGCAGAGTTCACGATAGATGGCCTGACCACGGGCCAACTGGTCATTTTCTTCTTTGGAGTAATCCCGACCGCCGATGGTATCGTTACCAATAAGCACCACGGCACCGAGTTCCTTCACACCCTTGGAGGTGGAGGTCATGAGGGTCTGTTGGATGAACTTGGGGCTATCGGGCCATGCCTTAATCTCGTTCGAGCCAAGAAGCTTCGCCGTCATAAGGAGCTGGAGCACCACCGTAGCGTCCTTATCAGTGGAGAGCTTGCGGAACTCGGTAACCAGCGTCTTGTCGCCCGCTCGGACGAGGCTTTCGCCAACGCGAAGGCCTTGGGCGCGGAGACGAGCATCGGCGTCAGACAGGAAGGCGGTCACAACCTTAGCATCGAGCGCACCGAGCCCTTCGAGGGTCCAAAGCGCATGGATACGGCCAAGGGCGTCCTTACCCTGCAGGGCAAGTTCCGTGAGCGCAGGGACGACCGACTTGTCACCCTTCACAACCAGGAGCTTCTGCGCGGTGTCGCGCCACCAGCCAATCGGGCTACTGAGGTGTGCTACGAGCTGGGCCGGGGTTTCCTCAAGCATGCGCGGTTGCGGGCCGGGCTTAAAGTCATCGTGGACGAGGCGCCAAATACGGCCATGACCAGCGACCTTATCCAGGGAGTACTGCTGAACGACCTTACGTAGGTAACTACCTTCTCGCACCCAGTTGCCTTCCTGAATGATGCCGCGGTACATATCGACGAGGTAGAGGCAGCCGTCGGGACCGACGGTCATGTTCACGATACGGAAGTTGGGGTCAGAGGAACGGATGAACTCAGATTGACCATGGGGATTTGAAATCCGTGTGATGCCATCGTCGACGGCGACCTTTGCACGACGGACTAGGCGGCCGACCGGCTCGGAGATGAGCACGTCACCACGGAAGTCCGCAGGGTAGCGATCGGTGCGCACGACTTCCTGTCCACAGGAAGCGGTGAAGTGGTTCAGCTTCTTATCCGGCAGGGTGCGACCCGCGCCACCTTGGTGGTCAGCGAGGCCGATGAGCGGCCAGACCTGCATGAAGTCAGCGGGGAACTGGCCCTTGAGGTCGTAGGCACCATAAAGGATCGGCGTCTGAAAATGCCAGAGGCCTTTCTCGCCGCCGGCATTACTCCACCAAATCTTACCCATATCGTCCTGTGCAAGGCCCCACTGACCGCCGGCATTAGGGATGGTTTCCTTCAACGGAGGCTGCGCCCCATTCCAGCGGAGACGATAAGCGTTGTAGGTCTGGTACAGGTTATTGTCCAAGGCCCAGATGAGGCCGCTCTGCTGGTGCTCA
>CAIYAN010000431.1 GCA_903924185.1 uncultured Opitutia bacterium
AAGCCGAAGGGTTCCGGTAAGGTCGTCGTCAACGGCTTCACGGGTTCTTCCATCTGGCACGCGCTCTACGCCTTCCCGCCCACCAATCAGGCTTTCCTCCAGAAGGGTTATGATGACTTCGCTAAGCGCTGGCAGCCTATCCTAGCGGCCTTTGAAAAACAGGACGTCTACTTCGCGCTCGAAGTACACCCGACCGAAATCGCCTTCGATATCGCTTCGGCCCAGCGCGCCCTTGAGGCCGTTGGTAACCACAAGCGCTTCGGCTTTAATTACGACCCTAGCCACCTCGGCTACCAGGGCGTCGACTACGTGAAGTTCATCCGCACCTTCGGCAAGCAGATCCATCACGCCCACATGAAGGACGTCTGGTGGGGGCACGGTGATGGCACCGTCGGCGTGTTCGGTGGCCACACGGATTTCTGCGACGCCCGTCGCGCGTGGGACTTCCGCTCCGTTGGCCGTGGCGACATCCGCTTCGAGGACGTCATCGTCGCCCTTAACGATGTTGGCTATGCTGGCCCGCTCTCCGTCGAGTGGGAAGATGGCCGCATGGACCGTTTCCATGGTGCGACCGAATCCTGCGCTTTCGTTAAGAAGCTGGCCTTCCCGACCAACAAGGTCGCCTTCGACGCCGCCTTCGATAAGGCCAAGCAGAAGTCTAAGAAGTAAACTCCCCTTACGCACCACACCTTTATGGCAATCAAAGTAGGCATCATCGGGGCAGGCGGCATGCTCCAGTACCACGCTGCGGGCTTTAAGCAGGCCGGCGCCGAAATCGTTGCGATCGCCGATGCTGCCCCGGGCGCCGCCCAGAAGGCCGCCACCAAGTGGGGTGCGCAGCACGCCTACGAATCCGTCGACGTCATGCTTGCCGAGTGCAAGGAGCTCGATGCCGTCAGCATTATCGTCCCGAATAAATTCCACGCTTCGCTTGCCATCCAGTGTCTCACTGCCGGCAAGCACGTCTTCTGCGAAAAGCCCCCGGCGCTCAGTGCTGCGGAGGTTAACGGCATCATCGCCGCGTCGCAGAAGTCGGGCAAGAAGGTGATGTTCAACTTCAACAACCGTGCGCGTCCGGAGTCGCAGGCGATGATGAAGTATATCGCTGCGGGCCAGGTTGGGAAAATCAACTCCGCACAAGCCAAGTGGATTCGCCGCACCGGTATCCCGGGCTTTGGCGGTTGGTTCACAACCAAGGAACTCTCGGGCGGCGGTCCGCTTATCGACCTTTTACACATGGTCGACCTTGCCATGTATTTCATGGGCTACCCGGAGCCCGCGCATGTGCTCGGCCAGACCTTTAATGATTTCATCGAAGACAAGTCCTTCAAAGGCCCGTGGGGCATCCCCGATCGCGTCGGCGGCGTGACGGACGTCGAGAACGCCGCGCACGGCTTCGTGATGTTCAAGACCGGCCAAGTCCTCACGCTCCAGGTTTCCTGGGCAGAAATGGTCAAGCGCGAGGAGGTCTCGGTCGTCTTCCAAGGCACTAAGGCCGGTGGCAAAGTCGAGCGCCTCTTCGGTATCGACGGCCTCGACAATACGGCGATCGATACCTGCGAACTCTACGTCCAAGAAAACGGTCACAGTGTGAATCGCTCCATCGTCACGCCGGCGTGCGAAGACATGGG
>CAIYAN010000432.1 GCA_903924185.1 uncultured Opitutia bacterium
ACGCCAAACGATGGGGTCGGAGGGAATGGGCTTCGAGGTCCAGAGCACGCGGACCTGTGCATAAGTCTCCGGACTGGAGACCTTCATTTTCTCCAAGCCGACGCTGTAGTTTGTGGCGACGTCCACTTGCTTGTTCACCACAGCCAAGAGGTTGCCTCCGTGGGTGGAGCTGCGGGTGATGCGGAAGGCCTGGCGTACATCGAGGCCGCGCGGGGCAAATAATTCGCAGAGTGGGACGAGCGTACCGGAGGTGGATTGGGGATCGCCCATGCCAAAGCTCAGCTCCTTCGCCTGGGCAAACATGTCCTCGATCGTCTTCAAGCGACTATCGCGATGGGTGATGATGACCGAGGTGTAGCCCGTCCGGCCGGCTTGGTCGATGAACTGCGCGAAGACTTCGCCGTCCGCACGGTCGACCGACTCGATGGCCGCCTTGGCCCCCAGCCAAGCGACTTGAATCTTACTGAAGCGCATGGCTTCGACGAGCCCAGCGTAATCGGTGGCAAAGAAGCCTTTGACTTCGAGGCCCGTGCCTTTGGACATGTCCTCCAGGAAGGGATTCCAGTTTTGCTTCAACGCCGACGAGGCGTCGGTGCCGAGAATGCCAAAGGCGATTTCTTCAGCCGCGACGGTGGAGACGCCGGCCAGGGCTAACAGGAGGGAGCGGAGGAGGGTTTTCATAGGGTAGAGGCTAAATCTTCAGGGGCATCGAGGAGTTCCTCGACAGCGGTGCCGTAGAGGCCACGGAGCGTCTCGGCGGTCAGAGCATCCGCCTGGCCGTCATGGACGACTTCTCCGCCGCGGAGCGCGACGACGCGCTGGCAGAAGCGGCGGGCATAGGCGACTTGATGCAGCGACACGACGACCGTCACCCCATGCTCACGATTAATACGGGCTAGGATTTCCATGACGTTGCGGGCGCTTTCTGGGTCGAGCGAAGCGATGGGTTCATCGGCCAGAATGACGCGGGCCTGCTGAACGAGACAGCGGGCGATGGCCACGCGTTGCTGCTGACCGCCCGACAGGGTGCTGGCCCGCCGGCCGGCGAAATCGGCCAAGCCAACGGCATCGAGTGCGGCGCGGGCCGCTTGGATTTCCTCGGCCGAGAAGTTCCGGAAGACACTCCGCCAAAAAGGCACGCGGGCCAAGAGGCCGATGAGGACGTTGGTGAGCACGTCCAGCCGCCCGACTAAGTTGAACTGTTGAAAAATACAGCCGATTTCAGAGCGGCGGACCCGTACGTCCGAGACAATCCGGCCGTCAGCCTGGATGCGGCCAGCGCCAATGGTAATCGGACCCGAACCAACATCTGCGGCCATGAAGCCCGGCAGGAGCCGCATCAAGGTGGACTTACCAGAGCCAGAGGCACCGAGGAGTGCGACGCATTCTCCGGGGGAAACTTCCAAGTTCAAAGCGCGCAAGACCGGACGGCCGGGGACGTAGGATTTGGAGACTTCACGCAGGGAAATCCCAGCGCCCCTCGACTGGTGACTATCGGAATTCACGTGTGGAGGTTAAGCCCGAGCGCTGCGGGGACGTCGGTCAACGCGCCGACCAGATGCGTCGGGCGGAGGGGTGAAAGTTGCTCGCGGGTGTGGCTCGGGCCAGCGATGGCGACGTTCCAGCCCACCACCGCGGCGCGGCCTTCCCCGATATCACTTGGGGTATCGCCGACGTGCGCACACTGTCGGGAGTCGGTCACGCCACAACGGCGCATGGCTTCCAGGAAGAGATCGGCGGCGGGGCGGCCGTGGGGAACTTCATCGCTGGTCACAACCGCATCCAAGGTGGCGGGGACGCTCCAGCCCAGCCGGGCCAGGATGATATCGACGGTGGGTCGAGAGAAGCCCGTGTCTAAGGCGACCTTGATTCCGCGGTGTCGAAGGGCGGCAAAGATCTCCGCGGCCCCTTCCGCCGCGCGGACGGAGGGGTGGGTCCGGTAATGCTCATTGATGGCGTGGAGAAAATCGCGGTGGATTTCACTGACCAAACTAGGGGTGACCGCGCGGCCGACGCCCCGTTCCAAGGAAAGGGCGGCGAGCTCGGCGATCGCCACGGGCTTGGCCATCCCCATCCGCGTATTGGCCAACGCATCGTCACAATAATAGCCTGCCGTCCGCAGGGCATTGGCCAGGCAACGCGCGACGTCGCTATTGTCGTGCACCGTGGTACCCGCCATATCGAAGACCACCAGAAGTGGGTGCGCGGGTTTTGCCATGCCTCCATCGTACACTCCATTCGTCACAGACCTGTGCCAGCCCCGTGACTCTTCCGCACCCGGGGCCTCTATTGCTCGTGCCTCTGGTAGGGACCGAACCACGTGCGGTCCTACTTGCCTCTCTGGTAGGGGCGCGACTGCGTCGCGTCCGCTTGTATCGAGGTAGGGTTGGCACTGCGTGCCAACCTAGTTGCCTCTCGCGAGCAACGCTCGCGGGTAGGGGTAAGGCTATGCCTTGCACTCCGTAATAGGAGGGCGCGGCGAAGCCACGCCCCTACCCAATAAAGGAAATAGCGGTCAGCGGTTGGCGGATAGGGAATGGCTCTGCCTTAAGATATCCATGGGCATCGGGTATAGGGAAGTGCTGCGGCCTTTGGCCGCTTGTGCATGCCTCGCATCCTTCCCGGTCCCCCTTTTCAGTTTATGCCTAACCCTTGGTCTTTCGGGTCTGTAATCCGTACTCTGTACTCTGTAATCCGCACTCCGTGCTTACCTTTGCACCGGCCGCAGGCCAGTTTGCACCTTTGCACTTTTGCACCTGTCTCTCCCCTCTCCCCTAGCCAACCTGTCCCCTCGTGGCCGTCGGCCACACCCTACCTCCTCACGCCACGCAAACCTGGCGAAAAGATCGGGCCATCGAGGAAGGGCTTCACGTTCGCGGGCGCGCCAGCTTTCTCCATGAGCTCGCGGAGTTCAGCATCGGGCTTACCGACAAGAAAGAGCGGCAGGTAACCGCCCGCGGGCAAGGCCCCGCCTTTCTTATGCCAAGGGGCGGTCTTATAATCGATGGTGAGGAAAGCACCGTAAGCACCACCGGATTCACCGAGCACAATGGTCACGTCGGTATCCGTGCTGGGATCCATGCGTACCCAATCGCCGTAGACGAAGTTGAAATTATTAGTCGGGGAGCGGGCAGGCAGGCCCTGTACCGGCTCCGTCGTCTGCTTCCAATCCGCCGCGTAATAGTTCTTCACCGAATCTCCCGGCATGTGCTTCAGGCTACCGTCGAGCACGACCTTACCGTTGACGATGACGAGCAGGACATTGTCACAGCCGCCGACAAAGCGGAACTGATCGGCGAAGGGCGCGCGAATCCT
>CAIYAN010000433.1 GCA_903924185.1 uncultured Opitutia bacterium
CACCGCCCGGGCTATCGCGCTGCGCGCCTTCGACCTCGGCGTGACGCACTTTGACCTCGCCAATAATTACGGCCCGGTGCCGGGATCGGCCGAAGAAACCTTTGGCCGCATCCTGCGTGAAGACCTCGCGAACTATCGCGATGAGTTAATCATCTCAACCAAGGCCGGCTACACGATGTGGCCCGGCCCGCACGGCGACTTCGGTTCGCGTAAATACCTCCTGGCCTCGCTAGACCAATCGCTGAAGCGCCTAGGCCTGCCCTACGTCGACATCTTCTACAGCCACCGCCGCGACCCCAATACGCCGATGGAAGAAACCATGGGGGCCCTCGCCCACGCGGTCCGTTCGGGGAAGGCCCTCTACGCGGCCATTTCTAACTACAACGCCGAGGACACCGCCCGTGCTTGCGCCATCCTCCGCGACCTCGGTACGCCCTGTGTCGTCCATCAGCCTAAATACAGTATGTTCGAACGTACGCCGGAAGCCGGCCTGCTCGATGTGGTTGAGAAGGAAGGTATTGGTTGCGCGGTCTTCTCACCGCTGGCCCAAGGGCTCCTCACTGATCGCTACCTTAAGGGTATCCCCAGCGATGCCCGCGCCGGCAAGGTCCACGGTTTCCTCCGTCCGGAGCAAGTCGACGAAGTGCGCCTCGCCAAGGTGCGCGCCCTAGGCGCCATCGCCGCCGAACGTGGACAACCTTTAGCTTCGTTGGCCTTGGCGTGGGTCCTCCGTGACCGTCGCGTGACCTCCGCCATCATCGGCGCCAGTAAGGTCTCACAGTTGGAGCAGTGTGTGGCGGCGGCTTCCTCCGCCCCGCTGAGTTCCGAAGAACTCAAGCGCATCGACGCTATTTTGGCAGCCTGATCGTTACTCCGGGGTTGTGCCTCCCGTCCACCCTGCCAAGGGTATCCGCATGTCCGCTGGTCTCACCCTCCCTTTTAAAATTAGCGTCCTCGTGTTCATGCACGATGCGCAAGGCCGACAGTTGCTCATCCAACGCACCAAGGCGCCGAACAAGGGCTGCTGGAGTCCCATTGGTGGCAAGTTGGAGATGGCCACGGGCGAATCGCCCTTTGAATGCGCGGTGCGCGAAATCGGCGAAGAAACCGGCGCGACGGTCGCCAGCGAGGACCTACACCTCTTTGGGATGATTTCCGAAAAAGGCTATGAAGGGCAATCCCACTGGCTCATGTTCCTCTTCGATTGCCGCAAACCCCTCGCCGGCCTCCCCGAGACCATCGATGAAGGTCAGTTCGGCTTCTTCTCTCGAGCCGAAGTCGAGACGACCGATATTCCCGCCACCGACCGCACCTTACTCTGGCCAATCTTCGACCAACATCGCCGCGGCTTCATCGCTTATCGCGCGGAATGCGATCCGGGCCAGCCGCTCCGCATGACCATCGAAGAGACGGACACGCAGCCCAACCTGGACTGAAGATGGACGCCGGAGGTTCAGCAGCGGAATTTAAGCGGACCAACCGCAAGCCCGCCTATCCCATTGGCGCAGCGCTCCGTGAATACCTCGCCCGTGAAGGCCGCGAAGTCGACCTCCCTGTCACCTACGCACAGCTCCGGGGCTTCACCGCGGCCATGCCCCTCCTTAACCGCGACGGGAAAGACTCCCTCTGGGAAACCGTCGCTTACTCGCAGGACGAAATGGGACGCCTCTCGCAAGGGCTCTTGGAAACCTACGCCCTCCTCCGCGGGGAAGGCGGGATGAAGGTCTTCAGCCACGTCTACGTCGACCGCGTCGATTTTTGCTCTTTCGGCAATTCGCAGCCCTTCCGCGTCCGCATTGTTAATGCTTACAACGAAAACCACGACTACTTCTACGTGAAGGTCGGCGATGCCTCCCGCGTCTGCGGGCTCGAGCTCGAGCACCTGCTCTCGCCGAACCGCATGCTCTACCTCACCCAAGGGGACACCTTGGTCGAGGAGCACGTCACAGGCATCCCCGGAGACATCTTCGCCGAACAATGGCTCGAAGCGGGCCAGCACCACCCGGTCCGCCTCGCCAAAGAACTGATCAAGTTCGAGGAACGCTGCCTCGTCCGCCTCCTCGGTGATATGCGGGCCTATAACTTCGTCATCGCCGTCACCCCTGATTTCGACGCCACGGCCATTCGCGTCCGAGCGATGGATTTTGACCAACAGTCCTACGACGGGCGCCTCCGCTTCTACCTCCCCGGTTCCTTCAAGGAAAACCGGCCTTACACCCAGCTCTGTGCCCGGCATATCAACGCCGCCTCCGCTACCCAATACCGGCGTGAAGAGCAGTCACTCATCCACCGCCGGCTGTTGGCGGCCCCCGACCGCGTCCGCGACCTCCTCGCCGCCATGGAGGCCAACGCCCTGTCCGCCCCTGAGAA
>CAIYAN010000434.1 GCA_903924185.1 uncultured Opitutia bacterium
CCTGGGTCACGTTTTGCTGGGCCTGGGCGATACCTGCGGAAGCAAGCATAGCGGCGGCCACCAACAGAGACTTAGAAATCCGCATGGTGAGGGGTCGGGGTAGGGTTAAAATAGGGGTTAAGGTATCTATTTTAGGCCTAACACTGTCAACCCTTGAACCCCCTAGGGTAAAAACCCTACTGCCTGATTTGCCCTACCCTCTCGGCCTCGGCCTCAGCGCCCGAATAGGCTCCGGTCGGCAAAAGGATCGGCGGACTTGCGGCTGGCTTTCTCCTCGGCTGACTTCGCCAAGGCATACCCACCAAAGGCGGCTGAACCTATAAAGATGACTAAACATAACAGGATTAACCACTTGGGGGTTTTTCCTTCGGCCTGTTCGGAAGTGCTCATACCTAGTCCCTCATAAAATGGCTTCTAATGGGCTTGGCAACCACGGGCTCTTTTTTACATATGTAAGCACCCCGCCGCAAACCCCCTTTGCGGCACCCCCTCAGTCCACCCCCGTTTTTCTGCATGAGTCCCCAGCAGAGGCCCCTCATCGTTATCGTTGAAGACGATCGTAGCTTAGCCGCGACTCTGCACCAACAACTCGCCGATGCAGGGTTCGCGACGCAAACATTCCACAAGGGGGCCACCGCCCTTAAGTTCATCGAAGAACACCACGTGCACCTGGTGTTACTGGACCCCACCCTACCCGACCTCGATGGGCTCACGGTTTTAGAACGCATCCGCAAGTCTGGCGCCCCCGCAGCGGTGATCTTCCTGGCGAGCGTCCAGACGCCGAGCGCCATCGTCAAGGCGCTCGAGGCGGGCGCCGATGACTTCATCGGTAAGCCGTACCACCCCGAAGAACTGGCGGCCCGCATCCATGCGGTGCTCCGGCGCAGCGAAACCGCGGGCGATAGCCGTCTCACCCGCAACGCGGACCTCGCGACGAATGTCTTCCACTTCAACGGTGCCGAAGTTCATCCCGAGCGCCTCGAGTTGGTCTTTGGTCCAGGCAAGAGCTGTAAACTCGGGCGGAAGGAAATCGGTATTCTTTATCACCTGCACGCCAATCCCGGCGTGATCATCAGCCGCAATAGCCTCATCCATGCAGTCTGGGGCGTCCACGCGAATGTCCGAAGCCGCTCCTTGGACCAATATATTGCGAAGATACGCGAGGCCTTCCAAAAGCTCGGGCGCGGCTTAGAGTGCTTCCGGACGATTCACGGCATCGGCTACTGGTATGAGCCTGAGGCCAACAAAAAGGGTGCCAAAGGCCGTCGCGCTTGATTCCGGCCGAAAGACGCGCATGTTAGGGGCATGCTAAAAATCAAGGCCTACCTCAAACCCAGCTGCGGCTGGAGCAACGGCGTCCGCGCCGTCATGCGCAAGCACGGCCTCGCCTTCGAAGATGTGGATATCATCAATGTCCCGACAAATTACGCCGAGATGGTGGAGAAGACCGGCCAGCGCCTCTCCCCTTGCGTCGAGGTTAACGGGGTAATGCTCGCCGACGTCTCCGGTGAAGAGGTCGAAAAATACCTCCTCGCCAACGGGCTCGTGCAGTCCACCGATAAGCCGGCCGACGCGCCGACCAACGCCCCTTGCACGGACGCCGAACATGAGAAGATGAAGGCGAAGACGATTCGGTTCTTCTGAGAGACAAAGGTCTTAGCGGTTGGCGGTTAGCGGGTAGAAATAAATGCCAGGGGACGGGACCTCGCGCCGACAGCTGAATTCTGAACGGCTAACTCCCGAACGGCTGAAGCTCCAGTGACCGTCACCCGAAGTGGAACCCCAGCCAATCATCCGGTCTCCGGTTTCCCTTCGAGTTAACTCCAACCGCTATCCGCTAACCGCCCCCACCTATTCGCTTTTCGCTTTCGCTTACTCCGTCTTCCCGGCCGCAAAATCGGCGAGCGAATCCGCCACCCACTGACGCTGGTCCGGGGCGAGTTCAGGGAAGATGGGAATACTGAGGACTTCAGCCGAGAGTAGTTCCGAGACGGGCACACTGTCCCCGCCGCGATAGCCCGCCGAAGCGAAACATTCCTGGCGATGGAGCGGAATCGGGTAGTAGATTTCGCAGCCAATCTTACGGGCAGTGAGAAACGCCTTGAGCGCATCGCGACGGCCACCCGTGACACGGAGGGTGAATTGATTCCAAATGCCTTGGCCTGAGAAATCCACCGGGAGCAGAATCTTCGCCGCGGCTTCCACGCCTGGTCGGTTCTCCGCGATACCCGGCTTCCCTTTGAGCGCGGCATGGTAGAAATTCGCATTCCCCGCACGCGCACAATTATACTCCGGCAAGTGCGGCAGTTTCAGGTGTAACAACGCGGCTTGGAGCGGATCCATGCGGAAGTTCGCGCCAATCTCGCGGTGGTAATACTTCGGCTGCATGCCGTGGACGCGTAAGATGCGCGCGCGGTCCGCAAGGGCGTCGTCCGAAGTGGTCACCAACCCAGAATCGCCCATCCCACCCAGGTTCTTTGATGGGAAGAAGCTGGTGGCGCCCAGGTCGCCGACCGACATCGTGCTCCGCCCCTGCCAGCGTGCACCCATGGATTGCGCGGCGTCTTCGAGGATACGGAGGCGATGCGCGGAGGCAAAGGCCTGCAAGGCGACGAGGTCGCAAGACTGGCCGAAGAGGTGCACCGGCATGATTACTCGGGTGCGCGGGCTGACCTTGCGGGCGGCGTCGGCCAGATCGATGTTGAAATGGTGCGGGTCGACGTCGACCCAGACGGGAACAGCGCCGAGGCGCGCCACGGAACCAGCGGTCGCAAAGAAGGTGAAGGACGGG
The DNA here is from genome assembly GCA_903924185.1 of uncultured Opitutia bacterium. Taxonomy (GTDB): domain Bacteria; phylum Verrucomicrobiota; class Verrucomicrobiia; order Opitutales; family UBA953; genus UBA953. The sequence continues at coordinate 2,792 of CAIYAN010000434.1, forward strand.
ATGAGGACTTCGTCGCCTTCGCCAATATCGAGGGCCATGAGGGCGAGCAGGAGGGCATCCGTACCCGACGAAACGCCGAGGGCATGCTTGACGCCAAGGAAAGCCGCACAGTCCTTCTCGAAGGCCTCGAGGCGCGGCCCCATGATAAACTGATTGGAGCGTAAGACGTCGCGAAAGGCGGCCTCGAACTGGGCTTCAAGGGCGCGGTTCTGTGGGCCGAGGTCGAGGAGCGGGACGGTGATCATGACGCGACCACGCTTCTCCCACCGACGCGTTCAGCGGGCAACATCTTTCGCCCCCGCGCGGGCACGGAAGATAAGGTAAAGGCCACCGATCGCCATCGGCAGGGTCCAGAACTGCCCAGCGGTCATTCCAAGAATATAACCGTCCTCGGGCAGACGGAACCATTCGCTAATAAAGCGCGCCACCGCATAGAGGAGGAGGAATTCGCCGGCGACTTGACCCGGCGGTAAGCGCTTCGGGTAACGCCAGAATATCCAAAGCAACGGGAGGAAGCCTTCGCCGAAAGCCTCGTAAAGCTGCGACGGGTGCCGCGGCTCTTGGCCTTCACGTGGAAAAATTACCGCCCAAGGGACCGTGGTCGTACGCCCGACGAGTTCCGCGTTTACGAAATTGGCTAAGCGGCCAAAGAGCAGCCCGGCGGGCGCCAACGCGCAGACTAAGTCGCCCACCGCCAGGAAAGGCACCCGGCGCGTCCGGGCAAACCAGACGGCCGCTAGGAGCACGCCCAAGAAGCCGCCATGGCTGGCCATGCCGCCTTGCCACACGCGGAAAACCATCAGCGGGTCCGCCATGAATTCTGTCCGCGCGTACAGGATCACGTGGCCCAAGCGGCCACCGAGGACGACACCTACCATGATTGCAGTGATCAGCGTTGATTCTTCGACCGCATCGCGGACGGGTGCCACCGCCTGGCGACGCCAGTGGGCTAGGAGCAAAGCGGCGACGAGGAAACCAGCCGCGTAGGAGAGTCCATACCAATGGACGCCATGTAACGGCCAGCCCGCGGGGAAACGGAGGGCAACCGGGTCCAGGTCATGCACCCAGTACGCGAGAGTCGCCGCGAGGCTCATAGTTTGTTGCCTGCCTCGCCCGAGGGGCGGCGGCCGACGCGGTGTCCGCGTTGCCGAGCTAGTTCACGCATGTCCGGATGCGGGTCATCCTTCTCATAGATCTCGACGCCCAAGAGCGATTCAAAGACGTCTTCCAGCGTAATCACGCCAGCAAAGGCGCCGAACTCATCGACGACGACCGCTAACTGCTGGTGGGCGCGCACGAGGTCGTGGAGCGCGTCCGAGAGGGTCGCATTCTCGGGGACAATATGGGCCTTACCCATGAGTTCGCGGACCTTGACCTCCCGGCGGCCCTCACCGGCGGCCTTCAAAATATCGCGTCGGCGAACAATGCCGACAATCCGGTCGGGATTGCCTTCCCACACCGGCAAGCGGCCATGCGGGACGTTCGGATACATGCGGAGCACATCGCCGACCGAAAGGTCGACATCCACCGCCGTGACCACGGGCCGCGGCGTGAGGACCTGCGAAACCGGGATGTCATCGAGGCGGACGGCGTTGGCAACTAAGGTGCTCTCAGCCTGCGTGATCTTGCCTTCGCGGGCGGCGGCCTGCGCCATACTACCGATATCCGCATCCGCGCGATCAATCCCCGGCTCTTCCGGCGGTGCTAAGGAATCGTGCAATTTACCAAAGCTCCGCAGCACGGAAGCAGCCCCGCGCACCAAGGAAAGCGTCGGCGCAATCCGCGGCGCGAGCGAGATGCGGAGGTGCATCCCGAGCTTACGAGGGAGCATCACCGTCAGCCACGACATCAGGAAAGAAACGGCGACAATCGCTAGGGCAATCCCCGCGGCCATCTGCCAACCTGCAAAAGCCTTATCCATGAGCCTATCCCCGAGCAGGATGCCGCCGAGCAAGGCGCTCATCCCGACGAAGGCCGCCGTCAGGACTTCGAAAGCCGCCAAGGTATTGCCTTGGTCCCCACGGCAACGCTCCAAGGCCACGGCCGCCTTCGCATCTTGCCGGCGCAACTCCTCGATTTCCCCCGGGGAAAAAGCGGCCACGACCCCTGCCACGAGCGAAACGCCAGCGGCACTGCCGTTTAGGAGGATAAAGAGAGGCCAAAGAAAACCGACGTCCATATGAGCGGGGACCCTAAGGCGATGGGTTGCCGTTGGCGAGGGAGAATCCCGCCATTGACCGCGAAGGGCTCGATGGAAACAATCCGGCTATGAACCCCCGCGAGCTTAAAATCGTCTCGGCCTTGGCCGTCTTCCTTTCCGCCGCCCTCCCTACCGCTGTGGGTGCTGTGGCGTTCCGCGCCCAACCCATTCTCATCTCCCTTATTCAAGGTGAACCCGGCGCACTACCTGCAGTGACTGGCTTCTTCTTCAACCACTTCACCGCGGCGCTCCTCACCCTGCTCGTACTCGGCGTCATCGCAACCTGGGTCGCCATCAAAGGCTACCGCCAAGCGGAGGAGGAAGGCGCTAGCAAGATGGCCACGCTGCTCGTCGCCGTCTGCTTCTCAGCCGTCGCCAGCGTGGGCTTCCTGACGCTCTTCATCCTCTCGACCGCGCTCCCGCTTTACACTAGGCTGACGAATCGGTGAGCACGCCACGCCGCCAAGTCGGCCAAGCGGGCGTGGGCTTCAGCCTGATCGGAGGAGGGCAGCCACTGCACTTCCCCGGCGGTTGTTTGGTAACGACGGGCCAAAACCGCCCCAGCCGTGAAAGTGGAGCGCAAGACGACGACCGAACAAGCGTCCACCGGGAATGGCACGGCAACGTCGACGCAGGTCCGGCCCGCTTGCGCCGCGATTGAACGGAACTGTGCCGCCGCCGTGCCCGCTAAGCGTCCGGTGGAAATCGCCGGGAAACACCAACGTTCACCATCCCACCAAGCCAAGGAACTCCGCGTGGCTTCGCTGACATGACCATCCGCGTCACACTGGACGCCTTCGGTATCGCCGCGATCGGCGATGGATTTAAGTTCGCGCCAGGCGGTGGCAGAATTCTGCCATGGCCCGCTCTTGGGGCGCGGCAACCACTCCGGTGCGTCGCGACAGGTCTGCAGCGCAAATAAATCTATCTCGGTCGGGGTCGGCGTTAGTGGCCGCACGCTAACCCATTCGCGCGCTAAGGCATCGGGGCGGGCCGCCACGATTAAACGAACGACGGCGTCGGTGAGGTTGGCAGACGCCAGTAACTTGTGGAGAATCGGCGCCCACGCTTCCGCCGAGGGCCCGGCACCCAAGTGCAGGCGGCGCGGGTCGAGCCCAAGGCGCGGACAGGCCACGGCTAAACGCGCGAGGTGGTCGGCGAGGCAAGCGACCTTACCGCCCCGGAGCGCGAAGGTCTCGAAGAGACACCGCCCGGGCTCAAGGGTCGCCACGTCCGCGCCATCGGGGACATTCAGGTAATCGCCCGAACACCAAGCTAGCATGGAGGTAAGGCGGCGCGCGCGGCCGCCAGTAAGGGAGCCTGCGCCTTGCGCCAGGATTCCGCGTGTTCACGTTCGGGGAGAGAGTCGGCGACAATGCCGGCGCCGGCTTGAATGAAACTACGCCCACCCGTCGTCCACAGGGACCGAATGACGATGTTCAGGCACAAGTCGCCGTTGGCGCCAACCCAACCAATGGAGCCAGTGTAGAAACCGCGGGCCACCGGCTCGAGCTCCGCAATGATCTGCATCGTCCGAACCTTGGGCGCGCCGGTGATGGTACCGCCCGGGAACAACGCCCGCACGACCTCGGCGGGGCCCACCCCGGCGGCCAAGCGGCCTTCCACCTGCGAGACGAGGTGCATGACGTGCGAGTATTTCTCGACGGCCATAAACTCCGGTACATGCACCGAGCCCGGCGACGCGACGCGGCCCACGTCATTGCGCAATAAGTCGACCAGCATCAAGTGCTCGGCCCGTTCTTTGGTATCGCCCGAAAGTTCTTTTACCCACGCCGCGTCCGCCGCTGCATCGGCGCCCCGCGGGCGCGTCCCCGCAATCGGCCGAGAAGCAATCCGGCCGCCGATCACTTCGACTAACAGCTCGGGGGAACCGCAGGCTAAGGTGCCAGTCGGCAGACTCAGCAAGCCCATGTAAGGCGAGGGATTAGCTTGGCGCAGGGCAGCGTAGGCAAGCGCGGGATCGACCGCGGGCACCTCGAGTCGCGTCGAAAGGTTCACCTGATAAGTATCCCCCGCGGAGATATAGGCCAGCACCTGCCGTACGGCGGCTTCAAATTCCGGACGCGGTAAAGACTCCGCGACCGGCGTCGCCGGCAAGACCGCCGACCCGAGCAGTGGCGCTGCGGACGCACAGGCAGCGTGCCAAATTTGGGCCAAGGCTTGCGCCCGACCTTGGGCTAACCGCCAGGTCGGCTCGAGCCGACCGGCCGCAGGGCATAGGACCACCACCGTCAGTTCGTGTTTGGCGTCATCGTAAACGTACGCCTCCGTGGCCTCAAGAAAAACGGCCGAGGGACAAGGCACATCCGCATGGGCGGAGTGTACGGGCTCGAACTGCGTGGCCAACTCATAGCCGAGTGCCACGATCAGACCGCCTTGAAAAACCGGCCAGCCAGGGAAAGTCGGTGCTCGGTGCTCTTGCGACCAACGGCGTAAGGCATCCAACGGTTTCTCGGCTTCACCTTCTTGAGCGCCATCAGCCGCGTGCACAACGATGCGGCCATCGGCGGCGAAGACCGTGGCAACGGCAGAGGTCGGCACCGCAATGGTAAGACTGCCCGTGCGACCGCTTTCCAGCACGGCATGGAAGCGGCCGCGAAGTAAGGCTCGCCAATCTGCCGGCAGGCCAGTCGCGGCAAAACGGGCGAGGTAAGGGAGATGCGTCCAGCCCGCACCCGCCGTCGACCATTCGGCGAGCGTCGTTTCGGCGAGCATAGGTGGCGCGTTATTCACCGGTAAAATTTATCAAGTAGCCCGCCAAGTCTGTCGACGTGAGAATCTTCCGGGCCTGCTCGACCGTGATGCCGTAGACATGCAACTCCTGCCGCGAGCCCTTCGAGACGACGGTGACGCGCAAGCCGCCCTCTAACGGCATGACCTTGATAGAATGTCGGCGCGCCCCGACCCGTGCCTGGATGACGCCGCGAGAGACGCGGCCGTATTTCTCAAGTAGCTCAACGACGGGGCGAGCGGCGTCCGTGACGGTAGTATGCGTGCCCGCACGACCGCGCCCCTTAGCCATCTCAGGCAATCTCCCAGTTGTAGGGATGCTTCGAGAGTAGTTCGCAGCCCGTCTTTGTGATCACGACGCAATCTTCGAAGCGGCAGCCGCCGATGCCCGGATAATAAAGCCCCGGCTCGACCGTGATGGCATTGCCGGCGACCAAGGGGTTCGGGTTTCGCAAAGACAGGAAAGGCTCTTCATGGATGTCATAACCTAGGCCATGGCCGGAACCATGGAAGAAGCCGACGTAGACGCCTTGCTTGTTTGGTCCGGTCTCGTAGCCGAGCGACTTAAAGTAATCGACGGGGATACGATGGATCTCCGCCCCAGTGACGCCGGCGCGCAGGGCCTTGATGATGCGGCCGTGGGCGGCTTTGACGGCTTCGACCATTTTCCGCTGAGCGGGCGTAGCCTTACCCTTTAAGTAGGTCCGGGTCATGTCGCCGTAATGCCACGAGGCTAGATCACGCGGGAAGATATCGAGGACGATCAGTTGGTTAGCTTGAATCGGACCCGTACCCTTGTTGTGGCAGTCGACCGCCTGATCGCCCGGAGCACAAATTAAACCAGTGTCGCAGAGGGCTCCCGCCCGAACCGTCGCCGCCTGCACTTCTGACTGCAGGATCTCGGACGTCAGGACCTTGCCCTTCCAAATTAAGCGGCCCTTCTTGTCGGGCCGCGCTTCCGTAAGAATTTTTTCAACTGCGGTGAAACCGGCACAAGCGGCGCGGTTGCCGGCGCGAATGCCGTCGAGCTCGGCCTTCGTCTTCACCCAGCGCTGCGGGAAAAGTGCGGGGGTCGAACGTTCATCGCGCGAGGACCCCGTAGCGACCAGCTCCAAGCCGAGTTCCTGCAAGCGCAAGAACAGGGTGACGGGGAAATCGCCGGGCACTCGAAATTTCTTCACCCCGCGCTGCAAGGCCGCGAACACGATAGCGTCGGCGATAGCGGCGGTCGGGTTAGTCCGGCGGAGGTCGGCGATGATTTCCGTCAAGTTAAGCACCTCATCCAAGTCAGATTCGGCCTTCGCTCGACCGACTTCCAATAAGGGTAATAGCCCGACCTTGCGGCCTTGGGCGCTGAACGCCGGGAATGGATCGGAGGCATGGAAGCCGGAGAACCACCGCAGGTCGGCGTTCTTGGTCGGCGTCGCCATCAGCAGGACATCGTCTTGGCGGGGGGCCGTCTTCTTTTTAGTCGTCGGGCGAGGCATAGGTGCAAGATGACGATGGGCGAACGGGCGGAAAGCGCAAACACGCGTGCCCTCGGCTTGACTGGGGACGGGGGTCGGGCAATTCTGGGCGTCCTTTCGCGCGGGTATCGTTCAGTGGTAGGACCCCACTTTCCCATAGTGGTGACACCAGTTCAAATCTGGTTACCCGCTCCAAAGGATAAACGCCCGAACCTAGCCTAGGCCGAGGTAGGCTTGACCTCGCCCGCCCCACTAGGGATAGTCGCCTTCCTGGCCACGCGGGTATCGTTCAGTGGTAGGACCCCACTCTTCCAAAGTGGTGACACCAGTTCGAATCTGGTTACCCGCACCAAGGAGGCCCCGGCATCAGTTCCGCCAAGGCAATTGACCAGCCGGGGCGACCTCGAGGAACTCCTTCCAAGCGACCTGCTCCTCCGGTGCCAAGGAAGAGGTAACCACGAGTCGCCACTTCGGCTTTACGGGCGGACGACGGAGGCTCATGCCCGCCTGCTCGGGGAGACGGTTCGCTTTCCGGGAATTGCAGCGCACACAGGCCGTCACGATATTCTCCCAGTTGGTCTTGCCACCGACATCGCGCGGGACGACGTGATCAAGGTTCAGTTCTTCCTCCCGGAAGACACGGCCACAATACTGACACGTATGGGCGTCACGGAGGTAGACATTGCGGCGACTAAAGCGGATTTCGCGGCGGGGGACGCGATCGTAGGACCCCAAGAGCAAAACGCGCGGCATGCGTAATATGATACACGGCGAACGGACGGCTTCCGCCGCGGGCGGCGGTACCGCCAAGGAATAAGTAACCCATTCAGCGGCCGCAAAGATCCGGTGGCCGGATTCATCCGAATGCACGACGGAAGCGCGGCCGCGAAAGAGTAGACTCATGGCGCGTAAAGTGCCGACGATGTTCACCGGCTGCCAGAGGCGGTTCAAGACGAGCACGCGATGGTCAGGACGAGGTGGCAAGGCGAGAGCAACCATACCCACTCCCCCGCCTCGGTCAACAGCGGCTCAAACGTTGTTCCTTAACGCGAGCGCACCGGCGCCTTCGCAGGCGGGGCCTTGGCGGGGGCGGTCTTTGCCGGAGCCGACTTTCCTGTTGGTGGAGGCTGGGGCGGAGGCACCGAATCGACATCCTTAAACGTCGCCATCTGCCGACCATAAACGTCCTCCTCCGGCTTATAAGGGAAACCGTCGATCGTAACCGTGAGGTTTTCAATCGCATTAGAAGTGACAGTAAATCCACCCTTCACCGTGACAAAGATTTCCTTACCCTTCTGGCCAAGAACCTGGTTGTAGCGGATTTCGCCCGAGTTGGATTCGCGCAACAGGCAGCTCGTGCCGCTCTGCAAGGCTGTGAGCCCGACCAGGTGTGGTCGCCCGACCAAGACGACTGGTGCCGTGGCTTTCTTAGGCTGGGCGGGTTGGCTCGTCCCGGAGGACGAGCTCAGCGAAAAAACACCCAAGCAAACAAGCCCGTCAACGCCACCCCAAGGACAATCCAGAGGATGGTGTCGCGGTTGACGGAAAGGCTCCCGCCTGCGACCGGCTCAAAAGGGACTTCTTCTTCTTCTTGGCCAGCAGCGTCGAGCGGTCGGCGCGCAGCGCGTACAGAGTGATGCGTATTAAAATCGGAACCCGCTTTCTCGTCGTCGAGCCGGAGGTAGCGGGCGTAGACCTTCACGAAGCCCCGCTTGTAGACTTCCGCCAAAGGAATGGACTCGAACTGGTTAGCCTCCATCGCTTGGAGGTAGTCGGTCCGGATTTTTGTGAATTCGGCGGCCTCGCGCAAAGTCACGCCCAAGCGCTGACGCGCTTCCTGAAGTCGTTCACCAAGGGTCTGCATAGGGCGACTTTCGGGCGGAGGCCGAAAATAGGCAAGCCTCGGCTAGGGCTATCGCCCGACCATCAGAAAATTCCAGAATTCCTGTGGGTCGCCCGGCCATACCCAAAGGAAAGGGGATAGGATCAGCAACTGTAGGTAACCAAGGGCTCCCGAGAAGCCAGGGAGGTTAATCAAGACGATGAGGATAATGAAGCCGTATTGGCTAAGCGTGGTAAAGAGCTCCAAAGAATAGAGACCTAGGCGGTAGAAAATGCGGGACCCGTCCAGCGGGGGAATCGGAATAAGGTTAAAACAAAAGAGCCCGATGTTCATCAGCATCCCCGAGACAAGGAAACGGCCAAGGTTGCGGGACGTCGGGTCGTCGGATGATACCCCAAGGGCAAGCCCCACGAGGACAAAAACGAGGCACAAGACCAAGTTCATGGCCGGACCGGCCAAGGTAATGAGGATATCATCCATCCGGCGGGTGGCTGGGTTGGGCAGGGAAATCTGCACCGGCTTACCCCACCCGATCAGGCCAAAGCCAGGGCTGAAGAAAATCATGATGCCCGGGATGAGGAGGGTCCCGATGGGGTCGGCATGGGCCAAGGGATTTAAGGTCACGCGACCCTGGAGACGCGGCAAAGGGTCCCCGCGAAGGTCGGCGACCCAGGCATGGCCGAACTCGTGTATGCCGATCGAGACAACCAAGAGGATGAGCTGGAGGAGGGACCAGCGGAGATGCTCGGGTGAAAAATCCATGGTTAGTTAGCGCCGCAGGAACCCGGGGCCTTACCGCAACCACAGGTGCCAGTGTGAACGTGGTCGGACTTCAAGCCTTTGACGGCCACTAGGGCGAGCTGCTTTTCAACCTCTTCAGAAGCACAATGGGTACAGGTAGGTTTTTCCTTGGTGGAACGGACGAGTAACTCGAAGTCTTTCCCGCAAGTAGCGCAATGGAAGTCGAAGAGTGGCATAACGGTGCCTTGTTGATAGGCGGCCGTGGTCCGCTGCCAATCCGAAAGACCCCGCCGAGGGATACGCCTTGAGGGCACGGAGCGACGCGCTTACGGTATCCGTGTCGACATGCCCTCCCCTGCCCGCATTCGCTTAGCCCAACGCCGCGGCCTCCCGCTCCGGCAGGCCAAGCAGCTCGCAGGTCTAACGACTCCGCGGAAGATTCAAGACTTCTTGGCGAAGCTCCCGCAGAACTTCGAGCCCGGCGGCGATACCGCGCGCTCGGTCCAGGCGGCCCTCACCGCGAATTGTGCGCACTGCATCGAGGGCGCCATGATTGCGGCGTTCGCCCTCTGGCTCCAAGGCCACCCGCCCTTGCTCATCGACCTCTCGGCCCACCAGGACATGGACCACGTCATCGCCCCCTTTAAGGTCCAGGGCCGGTGGGGGGCGATTTCCAAAACGAACTACGTCTGCCTCCGCTGGCGCGACCCAATTTATCGGAGCGTCCGGGAGTTAGTGATGTCCTACTTCCACGAGTACGCCAAAGGGCCGCGGAAGACGCTGCGCAGTTACTCGCGCCCCTTCAACCTGAGTAAACTCCCCGCTGAAAAATGGGTGAACAATCCGGAACAGTGCTGGGAAATCGCCGACCGCATCACCGCCGCGCGGCATTATCCCGTCGTGACCTTAGCCCAAGCGAAAGCCCTGCGCCCGCGGGACCGGGTAGAAGTCGCCTCGGACCAAGTCACGGCCTTCCCGATTCCCGCCTGGAAACACCAGCGGCTCTGACGCTTAGCGCCGGCCGTCGTACCAAAGGTGACAGGCTTGCGGGTCTTTGGCCGCGTATCCCGCACTGAAGAACATCCGGCCGAAGAAGCGCACGGATTCGGTAAACGTATAGAGTTTTAGCTTACGCGAAGAAGTCGCCAAGGGATGGGCGGCAAGCACGCGGAACTTAAGGCGACGCTCCCGCGCAATCTTATGTAAGCGGCGGCTCAAAAACACTTCTTCGCCGGCATAGAATTCCGTACCGAAGCCGCCCGCGGCGCGAAAGGCTGACGCCTCGACCCAAACGCACGAGCCGGCCGCCCAACGCGCCAGGCGACTCAGCGTATTCCAGCAGCCACAGAAGAACTGGGCTAAGAACGGCGTACCGGACTCAAGCACTACGGTGCTGCCGCCACCGAGATAACGCCCCGAAGCGATGCGCTCAGCAATGTCCGCGAAGAGCTCGGTCGACGGCCAGGAGTCGGCATCAATGAAAATAAACCAGTCACCCGTCGCAACGCTCGCCCCAGCGTCGCGGGCCCGACCAATCTGGTTGATCGGCTCAAAGACGACCGTCGCTCCAGCGGCCCGAGCGAGCTCCGCCGTGCGGTCAGTGGAGTTGTTATCGCACACCACGACTTCACATTCCCAACCCCTGACCAGAAAGGCGGGCACCGCGGCCGCCACCGCCGCCAATGTCTGCGGAAGGAGCTTCTCCTCATTAAAGGCCGGGATGATGACCGAGATCCGCATCAGCGTGCGGGTGGCTTGGCGCGCGCCGCCAACCAAAGGTCCGTGGGCTCGCCGGCCTTCAATAGTTGCGGCTTCAACGGCGACCCGCGCGGCAGTTTCATATCCACGCCAACGAAAGTGGTCTGCGCGGGGCAGAACTCAGCCGAAGGGGCCCCGATGCCTTTCCGACCTTTCAAGTTCCAGAAGATATTCCAAGCACCTGCATCTAAGCCCAGGTCGTCACCGCCGCCGCAAGCGAAGAAGTTGGCTCCATTCGCCGAGGTCACGTTGGTAACGAGGTTAGCAAACGGCCCCTGCTTATGGAAATCTAAGGTCAGGTCGACGCCCGTGCCCGCACGAACCACATTACCATTAGTCCATGGGCTGAAGCTCACATCGTGATGAAAGCGCGCTTTGAATTCAAATTCTTCCAAGCGGTGAGCTTGTCCGGAGAAAGTCACGCCGTGGTGCCCAATGAAACCGCCCGGGCCGACCGGGCGGCCTGCCTCCAGCACGACCTTCCGAACTGTGACATGGGACCCGGAGACGTAGGGACCACTATCGACGCCACTAAAGAGCAAGTCCTCCATCCAGCCATGGTGCACATCATGGAACTCCAAGGGGTTCCACCCGTCTTCCTTGAAGTGGCCGCGGTAAGCAGAGGTCACCAAGACGAAGCCGACACCACGCAGGCCATAATCGTCGCGCGCGCCCGCATCAGCGATGCTCGGGGCAAACTCCTCAGGTAAGTCCACCAGCAAGGGCGCGTTCAGGGTTACGACCAATCCATCAATCGAAGCGATACGCGCGGCCATTTCCACTTTAGCCGGCGGCTTGAGTTTAGATGCCTTGCCTGGATCGCCAGCATACAAGTGCCGAACGAGTTTATCGCCACTGCCACCCTGCAGCGTCAGCACCACCTCTTGACCGGCCTTGAAAGGGCTCGCATCGCGGACCGTTACTTTAGTCTCTCCGCGCTTGGCGGGCGCAGC
>CAIYAN010000435.1 GCA_903924185.1 uncultured Opitutia bacterium
GGCCGGGAAGGCCAGGATGATGAGGATCGAAGTGACGAGCGTCATCCAGGTGAACACTGGCAGGCGCATCATGGTCATGCCCTTGGCACGCATGTTCACAATGGTGCAAATGAAGTTAAAGGAAGCTGCCAGCGAGGCGACGCCCAGAATCTGGATACCGATGATCCAGAAGTCGGTGCCGACACCAGTGAAACGCGGGGCCTGCAGGGCGGCGTTGGCCTGACCGAAGGTGCCCGAGAGCGGGGCGTAACTGAACCAACCGTTGGCGGGGGCAAAGTCGGTATAGACCAAGGCCTTGTGCCAAGCGAAGTTGTCGAACCAACCCGCGAGGTGGGCGAACTCGAAGAGCCAGCTGCCGTTGAGCACCATGGCGCCCGCCACGAACGTCCAGAGCGAGAAGGCATTGAGGCGCGGGAAGGCGACATCGCGGGCCCCGATTTGCAGCGGCACGAGGAAGTTGAAGAACGCCGCCGAGAGCGGCATGACCCCAAGGAAGATCATCGTGGTGCCGTGCATCGTGAACAGCTGATTATACATGCGCGCCGTGACGAAATCATTGTCGGGGCGGGCCAACTGCGTGCGGATGGCCAAGGCCTCGACGCCGCCGACGAGGAAGAAGAGCATCGCGAAGGCACCGTACATGATGCCGAGCTTTTTGTGATCAACGGTGGTCAACCAGTCGAAGAGGCCGCGCGTGCGGTCCGGGCGGAACAGGCCGAGGTCGCTGCGTTCAGGCGCGAGCTCCATCTTGTCGGCGACAGGGGCGTGGTGCGAATCGTGAGACATCTGCGTGGGAAGGGGAAAGGGTTACTTAAGGGTGAGGAGGTAGTCGGCGAGGTATTCGAGTTCCTCAGCGGTGAACTGCTGCTTGGAAACATTGAGGCCAACGACATTAAACATCGCGTAGTTGTGCATGCGGTTGCCGGGCTTCACGTCCTTCGTCGGCTTGCCGTCTAAGCCGTGCGAGGTGCCGGACGAACCGATCCACTTAATCAGATTGGCCCTGAGCTTCACCGGATCGACGTCGACCGAGGCTTCGGTATTCTTCTCGCTCTTCTCGAGCGCGAGCTGGGCCTTCGAGTCACGGTTATCGAGCCAGGCACCCGCGAGCGATTTGCGAGAGGCGACGTGCGTGAGGTCTGGGCCAAACATCCCCGCGCCGAATTGGCCACTGACGTTGTGACACATCGCACAGGTCTTGGCGGCGAAAATTTCCTTCCCCTTAGCGGCCTTGGAGCCCGGCGTCGGCTCAGGAGCCGGGGCCTTCTGGGCCTTCACCCACGCATCAAAAACGGCAGGCTCGACGACTTCGACGCGGAAGAGCATGTAGGCGTGGGAATCTCCGCAGAATTCAGCGCACTGGCCGTAGTAGTGGCCGACTTGGTCCGCCTGAATCCACATGATATTCTTCCGGCCCGGCATGAGGTCAACCTTGCCAGCGATCTTCGGAATCCAGAAAGAGTGGATCACATCCTCGGAGCGAAGGTTGATGCGGATGGCCTTACCCCTCGGAATCACGAGTTCGTTCGGGACGGTGTGCTTGGCATCGCTGGTGAGGCCGAGCTGCGGGTACTCAAAGCGGAACCACCACTGCTTGCCAATCACGTCGACCTCGAGCACCTGCTCTTCGACGGCCTTGGGGTAATTTTCCTTCCCGTCGGCCCCGACGCGCGGGTACCAAGCTGAGAGCTTCGAGGTCGGCACGGCTTCGTCAGGAACGTCGTGCGTATACCAAATCGCGCTGAGGGTCGGAATAGCGATAAAGACTAGCGCCCCAATCGAAGCAGTGATGAGACCGATTTCGATAAGCGGGTTGCCGTGGCCTTCTTCGACGATGGCGGGCTTGTTTTCGTCGCCCGGACGAGCGCGGAATTTAATGACGGCATACACGAGCAAGCCACCAACCAAGGCGAAGAGGACGACGACGAGCCAGACCGTGTCCATGAAAACATCATACTGCATCTGGGCGACCGGACCCTTGGGGTCCAAGGTCGACTGGCGCACCGTGAGCTCCTCCTTAGAGCAACCGCTCAGGAGGAAGAGGCAGAAAGGGGCGACGAAAAGGGCGACCCGTTGGATAAGACGAGAAAACATGGGTGAAGCGTGAAGAGCGAACTGCACGGAAAGTCGTAAAAAAATCGTCATTTGCAAGCCCCGCCCACTACTAAGGAGATAATCTTGATTGATGGTATGCATTGATTAAGTGGTTTTTCTATAAATCAATGATTAGTAATGCTTTATGATTTATTTATGCCTATGAAGCCACCTAATGTAAAGGACGGGGGCGGCTTCTACCCCTCGCGAGCCTTGGAGGTTGCACCCAAACAGCCGCCGCTTACCCCCTAGGACTATGTCTTGGCGCAGTCCACATGGCACGCCCCTCCCCTCCTGGCGGGAGCGGACCCTTTTGATGGGTATCCTTAACCTGACGCCCGACTCTTTTTCTGACGGCGGGCAGTTGGCCACACCCGAGGACGCCCTCCGACAAGCGGAGGCCTTGATCGCCGCCGGCGCCGACGTCCTTGACTTGGGTGCCGAATCTACACGACCAGGCAGCCACCCCGTCGAGACGCGCACCGAGCTCGAGCGTCTATTACCGACCTTACGTCTCCTCCGCCGACGCTTACCGAAGACACCACTCTCGATTGATACCTATAAAGCAGACGTCGCCGCCGCTGCGCTCGCGGAGGGCGCCGACCTCATCAATGATGTCGAGGGAGGCCGGCACAACCTGCTGGGAGACGAATCGCCGATGGCCCAAGTTTGCGCTCGGGCCGGTTGCCCACTCATCCTCATGCATCGGCGAAAAGAGGCGGATTATAAGGACTTTTGGCCTGAATTTATCAGCGATTTACAGGGCTCACTACGCCTCGCCCGCCTCGCGGGCATCCGCCCTGAGCAACTGTGGACCGACCCTGGTTTTGGTTTCGGCAAGACGCCCGCCCAAAACCTGATGCTCGTCCGCAACCTCTCCCAACTCGCCGCGCTCGGTTTCCCCGTGCTGCTCGGGACGAGCCGAAAATCCACGCTCCGGTTAGTCCTCGGCGAAACCGACCCACTCAAACGTGAGGTCGCCCACCATGCCACCGTCACCTGGGGTATCGCCCAAGGGTGTGCGATGATCCGCGCGCACGACGTGGCTGGCCTCCAACCCGTGGTGCGTACGGCCGACGCCCTGCGCCGCGGACCCAACTGGTCCGCAGGCTAAATCGTCCAAGGGAGCCAGCAATCGGACTTGAACCGATGACCTGCCGCTTACAAGGCGGCTGCTCTACCAACTGAGCTATGCTGGCAATTCCCGTGGGTTGGGGAGTCTTTTCGGCCAACCGAGCCTGTCAACCTTGGGCCGAGGGTCGTTTTAGGGGTTGAACCCTACACCCTTTTCAACGGAAATCGGCACCTATCCCCGCACCATGCGTCTCCCTGTATCCCTCCTCGTTCTTTGCGCCGGTATCACTGGTTGCACGACCTCCGTTGACCCAGCGCTCGTTGACACGATCTCGGTCACTTCCAACCCGCCGAGTGCTGCCGTCCGTCTGAACGGCATCGCCGTCGGCCGCACGCCGACGACCGTCACGCTCGATCGCAACTCCAATTACGAACTCGCAGTGGGTAAGGGCGGCTTCTCTCCTGAGGTAACCTATTTAAAGCCGGCGCTCCGCACCAACGACAAGGGCTCCCTCGACTTCGGCTTCCCCTCCAAGGTTAACATCACGCTGACCAAGCTGCCCGCCTCCGGCGAAGCCTCCATTCCTGAAGGCGACGAAGCTGAATTCAAGGGCCTCGTGAAGAAGGCCAATGGCGAAACCGTCGAAGCTTCTGGCTCCCTTAAGTCCGATATCGCCGCCGTCATCGATGCCTCCCAAAAGGTGAAGGCCGCCCTCGCGGTGCGCGAAACTGCTTCCAAGACCAAGCTCGACGCCATCAGCAAGGCCCTCGATGAAGCCCGCTCGTCTGCCGCTAAGGGCACAGACGCTGCTTCCGAAGCCAAGATCACCGAAGCCGAAGCGAACCTCCGGGCCGCCCTCGCTGAACGCGATTCCGGCGCTGCCACTGAAGCCGCGACCACCCTCGCCAAACTCGAACAGCGCCGCGCTAACCTCGAAGCTAAGATCGAGACCGCCAACGCCAGTGACCTCGCCCAGCAGGTCGCTGCCGCCAAGAACGAAGTCGCCGCCGCCATTGCGGCGTCCGACGCTAAGGTCGCTAAGGCCCAAGCCGAGCTCACCGCCGCCCGCGGCAATGCTTCCAACGGTAAGTCCGCCGCCGAACGCGTGACCGAACTGGAAGCCCAGTTCAACGCCGAGAAGGCCGCCCTCGCCTCCGCTCAGCAGAATTCGCAGGACGTGCTCAAGGCCCTCACCAGCCGCAACGAAGAGTTGTCCCAGCTCGCCAATAATGGCGTCAGCGCCGCTAAGGCTGATGCGGCCAAGCAGCTCGCCTCCATCCAACAGGCCCTGGAAGAACAGAAGGTCGCCGTCGGTAAGGCCACCCAGGAACGCGACGAAGTGAAAGCGGCCAACGATAAGGCCCTCGCCGCCGCCAAAGCCGACGCGGACAAGGCCCTCGCCACCGCCAAAGCTGACGCGGACAAGGCCATTGCCGATGCCAATGCTAACGCCGACAAGGCCCTCGCTA